>JAAEPL010000072.1 GCA_024232675.1 Planctomycetaceae bacterium | reverse complement strand
CTTCAACAGCCAATGGCCACGCAGCAACGCTGGACGTATCCGGTTGTCTTGCACAACCACGCCCGCCGCGGTCGAGAAATTTCAACGCAACCAACTGGAACCGCTGAAACAACAAATCCAGCAGTTAATCAAACAGCGCAATGCGGAGGTAAAGGTACCGATCCTGGCCGAACTCCCAGCAGGCAAACGTCGCCAGACACATCTGATGAAACGCGGTAATTTTCAAAATCTGGGGGATGCAGTAACGGCAAAAGTACCTGCGTCATTTCACGGATTTCCAACCGATTCCCCTGCGAATCGCTTGGGTTTGGCCCAGTGGTTGTTGCAACCTGACAACCCGCTCACTGCCCGTGTGGCCGTTAATCGATTGTGGTCACGTCTGTTTGGCAAAGGTTTGGTGGTGACCGAAGAAGATTTTGGCACGCAGGGTTCACCGCCTTCTCATCCCGATCTACTGGATTGGCTCGCCGTCGATTTACAGTCGCATGACTGGGATATTCAACGTGCCCTCAAACAAATGGTAATGTCACGCACCTACCGCCAATCCAGTAAAGCGACCGCCGAAAAATTGCAGGCCGATCCCAACAACACGTATTGGGCGCGGGGGCCACGATTCCGTCTTCCAGCGGAAACCATACGCGACCAAGCGCTGGCCGTATCGGGATTATTGAGCGATAAAATGTATGGGCCGCCCGTCTATCCCCCCAACCCCATCAAGCAAGTCACCAATGCTTTTGCCGGGGCTGATGTCTGGACCGTAAGTCCAGGTGAAGATCGATATCGACGTTCGATTTACACCTTCTTGAAGCGTAGCCAACCGCATCCCCTGTTCGAAACGTTCGATACCTCGACACGCGACGTCTGCAGTATGCGACGCATTAACACAAACACCCCGCTGCAGTCATTTATGACTTTGAATGATGAAGCGTTCGTAGAGGCTGCTCAAGCTTTGGCAATTCAAATGAGTCAGGCCGGCACGACCGAACAGCAGATTAGCCGAGGCTTGGAAATGGCCCTCGTGCGAAAGGCCGAGCCTGCCAAAATCCCAACGCTCTTGAATCTGTATGAAAAATCGCTCGAACAATACGCCGCCCATCCCGCTGAGGCGCGGTTGATGTTGGGGGACTTCGCGAACCAACACGCGGCATCACAGCATCCCCATTTGGCCTCCTTGGTCATTGTGGCCAACGTAATCTTAAACCTTGACGAATTTCTGACTCACTAGCTGACAGTTTCTCGTAATTTGCCATGAATCCGATAACTGA
Organism: Planctomycetaceae bacterium; assembly: GCA_024232675.1. Classification (GTDB taxonomy): domain Bacteria; phylum Planctomycetota; class Planctomycetia; order Pirellulales; family Pirellulaceae; genus CAJQPP01. Next base: position 4,942 of record JAAEPL010000072.1, on the reverse strand, counting down.
TTTAACAATTCGCCAAACACGTCTCCAAACACGACGGCATTTTCTCCGTAATTGCCAAGTCGGTTTGGGTGGCATGGCGTTGGCCAGCTTGGCCGGTCCCGGCACCGGTTTAGCCGAAGAAGTTATTAGTGGCCGGATACCTGCCGCGGCCAAGGCCAAGCAGGTGATCTATCTGCACATGGCCGGCTCGCCCTCGCAACACGAGACCTTGGATTACAAGCCCGTCCTCGCGAAATGGCACATGAAGCCTTGCCCGGACGAATTGATGGCCGATCGTTCATTCCCTTTCATTAAAGGCCGCCCGAAATTGCTCGGGCCGCAATACGAGTTCCAGCAACATGGCGAAAGTGGTGCTTGGATTAGTTCGCTATTTCCAAAACTTGCTGGGCACGCTGATAAACTCTGCGTGGTCAACTCGATGTTCACCGATCAATTTAATCATGCACCTGCCCAGCTGTTTTTGCACACCGGAACGCCACAATTTGGCGGCGCAGCCATGGGCTCATGGATTACCTACGGATTAGGCAATGAAAACGAAAACTTGCCCGGATTCATGGTCATGGTATCCGGTGGCAAATTACCTTCTGGCGGCAAACAGTTGTGGGGAAGCGGATTCTTACCGGGCGTCTACCAAGGCGTGCAGTGTCGCTCTGGTGCGGAACCGATTCTCTTCGTAAATAATCCTCCAGGTATGTCACGGGACATCAGACGCTCCAGTCTGGACGCCCTGAACCAACTCAATCGCCTCGAAAGCAAGGCATTTGGTGATCCGGAAACAGCCACGCGAATTGGCCAGTATGAACTCGCCTTTCGCATGCAGACCGCAGTACCGGAAGTTATGGACATCACACAAGAGACGCCTGAAACGCTAGAACTCTACGGGGCCCAACCCGGGGCCGGTTCGTTTGCCAATAACTGCTTGCTGGCAAGACGATTGGTAGAACAAGGCGTGCGATTTGTTCAATTATTTGATTGGGGTTGGGACGTGCACGGAACCAATCCTGGCGATGACTTGATGACGCAACTCCCCAAAAAATGTCAGCAGGTTGACCAACCGATCTCCGCCTTGTTAACGGATTTAGAACGTCGAGGCTTGCTCAAAGAAACACTCGTAATTTGGGGCGGCGAATTTGGGCGGACCGCCATGAACGAAGCACGGAATGGGTCCAAACTCCTCGGTCGCGATCACCACCCCGATTGTTTTTCGATCTGGATGGCGGGCGGAGGGATCAAGCCCGGTACTCGATACGGTGAAACCGATGACTTTGGATACACCATCACCCAAGACCCGGTAGGTGTCCGCGATTTGCAAGCAACGATTCTGCACTTGCTCGGCAAAGATCCTTACCAATTCAGCTTTCCCTTCCAAGGATTGGACCAACGCTTGATTGGACCCGCCAATGATCCCCGTGTCATCCAAGGCCTACTGGCCTAACGTGTCTGGCACCCACTTTGCCGTACCGGAATACCGCTTTCGGAATCCCTCTCTAAAATGCCTGGTCCCTGTCGAGCGCGATCCGTCAGCTCGAGAAAAACTCACTACCTAAACTCTGTGGGTTGCCAATCTCTGCTGAAAATTGGAAAAAGCAGATAGAAATCTCCGGAAAAATAACCTTCCACAGGTTCCTCAAGATTCGCATGCCGGGCTCGTTTCATCCCGTCGTTTTATTGAATAAGATACAGGTATGTAAACCGCTTGCGTTTGCATCGTTCATCCGACAAACACGCTTGATTCGTCAGTCACTTTTTCATGAAATCACTGTTTCGCATACTGGCCGTTACGATTGCTCTGTTACTCTTTGCAGCCGCTCTGATGTTTTATTGGGGCGGTCAACAAATGGAATTCAAAGCCGAGACCTTGATCAAAAATACCGATATCACCACGGTGATGAATGCATTGGGTGAACCCGAAGCGTGGTACGACAGTGTGGTCGAGGTCAAGACCAGCCAGCAAACCCCCTCCGAGATTGGGACTGCCGCTGACATCACAATATTGGACGATGGTACTCGCTCCACACTCAATAGCGCCATCCTGTCGCAATCAGATGCGTCGCTCACGGTAAGAACTTGGAATGAAAAAGACTTTGATGTCTTTTCGATTTGGCAACTGGAACAGGCAGGAAGAGACGTACAGGTACGCCAATTGATGCTTGCCACACATAAAGGACTTTATCGATTCGATGCCTTGTTAAATAAACAGAAAGAACAAGCCAGCATCGCTGAGAGGCTAGCGCAACTGAAGGCCTTTGTCGAAACCGATCAATCGACGTTGCCGAAAGAGCAACAGCCGCAGGAATCAACAGATGATTCGAAAACGGACCAACCGAACACTGAAACAAACGACCATTAAAAAGCCAAGATAGGAAATTGACATTGACTGCAACTTTACTGGATGGCCGAGCCACCGCCCAACAGATTCAAGAAGAGATCAAGGTAAAAGTCGCTGCGTTCACTGACGCAACTGGAAATCAGCCCGTACTGGCCGCAGTACTGGTTGGCGAAGACCCTGCCAGTGCCGTCTACGTCCGCAACAAAGAGCGGGCCTGCAAAAAAGTCGGTATTGAAAGTCAACTCCACCGATTGTCGGCGGATATCAGTACGGAAAAACTCATTGACCTGGTGACTTCCTTAAATAACGATCCGCGTGTCAGCGGAATCCTCGTACAGCTTCCACTGCCCAAGCAAATTGATTCGCAGAAAGTTCTGGATCTGATTGATCCGGCTAAAGATGTTGACGCATTTCACCCCACGAATGTTGGTCTGTTATCCCAGGGTCGTCCCCGCTTCCTGCCCTGTACCCCCCACGGTGTCTTGCAGGTACTCCACCGCTACGAAATCAGCATCAGCGGTAAATTGACCGCCATCATTGGACGCAGCGATATTGTTGGGAAACCCTTGGCCATGTTGATGGGTGCCAAAAGCTCGCACCTGGGTGCTGACTCATGCAATTCGACCGTCACCTTGTGTCACAGTCGTACACCCAACTTGGCGGAAATCACGCGCCAAGCCGACATCGTTGTCGCAGCGATCGGCGTTCCAAAATTCGTCACTGCCGAAATGGTCAAAGAGGGCGCCGTCGTAGTCGACGTGGGGATCAACCGCACGGAAGATGGCCTCTGTGGAGACGTAGATTTCGAACCCCTACGCCACGTGGCATCTCATATCACCCCCGTGCCTGGTGGTGTTGGTCCCTTAACCGTCACGATGCTGCTGGAAAACACCCTGATGGCGGCCAGACTTCAAGCGGAAACAAAGGTTGCAACGGGATAGCAGGTTGCCACCCGGCGGTAAACGATTCACCTATGCCAACAAAAAGAAGCCACAAAAAATTGATTCTCCTCGGCGTACTGGCAACGATAGCTGCGATTTGGGTTATCGGAGATTACGTTCACTCACGGAGAGTTAATTCGGCGTATAAAGATTTTGAGGCAGGAATCGAACGCACTGCCAACGGCGTACAAAAGGGGGCCGAGTCTTTTACCTTACCGGGCAATGACATCGCGCTGTTATTAGTGCATGGATTCAACGACACCCCACAAACCTTTGGCCCGATGATTCCGGCGTTTCGCGATCAAGCATATACAATCACCGGCTTGCGTTTACCTGGATTTGGCGTGGCGGTTGAACAAATGCATACCTGCAGCTGTGACGACTGGGTCCAGGCAGTGGAAGATCGAGCTCGGGAGTTGAATCAATCGGGCAAACGTGTTTATGTGGTCGGGCATTCTTTAGGTGGCGCAGTTTGCCTGGCGGTCATGCGGCGTGCTCCCGAATGCGTTGCTGGCGCGGCGCTTTTGGCTCCTGCCATTGACGTCTCCAATCAACGCAGTCCCATCTTCCCCACCCGCTTTTGGCGCAAATTAGGCAACAGCCTTTTGATATTTTCCAACGTCTACCAGTCGCCTTACGACCGCAACGACTGCCGTGATCCCGAGTACAAAAACCCGGATTACAAATCTCCATTTTCAACCCGCAATATTGTTGATCAAAGTTTTCGCTTAATGGATGAAAACCAGCTCGCAGCGGATTCAATCCGTACGCCGTTGCTCATGGTCCTCAGTCGCAATGATCAAGTCACGGATTGGTCTCAAGCCGAACAATATTTCTCCCGCCTTGGTTCGGTCGACAAGGAACTTATATTTTATGACGATTCGGGACACGCCTTGACCGTCGATGTGGATCGGGAAAACATCGCCAATGACATCATTCAATTTATCACGACCCAAACGACGGTGGCCGAACCGAGTTCCCAATGAATGATGATTTTCTGCCGAACGCCTCGATAGAAACTCTTCGAGAGCGGGCAAAAATTCTCGCTCGCATACGTCAATTTTTTGACTCCCGCGATTTTTTTGAGGTGCAAACCCCGCTCCTGTCCCGTGACTCGGTTGTCGACCAGCACATCGATCCAGTGGCCATCCCACTTTCCGTTCAGGGAAAAGCACCCGCTCCGTTTTACCTGCAAACCTCTCCTGAGTTCGCCATGAAACGCATCATGGCTGCCGGGGCCTCTGCCATTTATCAAATTGGACCAGCCGTTCGGGCGGATGAAGTTGGTCACCACCACAACATAGAATTCACTATGCTGGAATGGTATCGCGTCGCCGATTCCTATGCCGCAGGCATGGATCTATTGGATGAATTTGCCCAAACATTACTGGGTCTCCCGCCGGCAAAGCGACTCACTTTTTATGACGCGGTCAAGCAATATTGCGGGCTCGACTTTGACGCCATGGATGCGACGCAAACCGCCCGCAAACTAGGTGAATTAATGAGCAGTGAGGATTTGCTGGAAACGGTTTTAGTTGAAAAAATCGAACCGGCCATGGCTCAATTTCCATCAGTGATCCTATACGATTGGCCGGCCGATCAAGCCGCGTTATCGAAAGTCCGAGACTCCGATTGTCCTGGTGTTCGCGAGGTTGCGGAACGATTTGCGCTG
>JAAEPL010000071.1 GCA_024232675.1 Planctomycetaceae bacterium | reverse complement strand
TGACAAGAACCCGCCGGTGGTTGTGAAATTGCTCTCGGATGAGCGAGGCTTTCCCTCGGTATCGCGTAATGGTTGTTGTGTGGTCCCGCCATTTGGTTCGAGATAAAGGAAGTTCAAATACTCGTCGCCTCATTTGTGTTTCTATTCATGAATGCCTTAAGATCTAGATCAATGAACGGGAGCAGTTTTTTGCGTTCCCCGATCGCAGGGGAATTGTCACGTAAAACAAACGCCTGCGTCACGACGCGTATTACGCTATCCATTAAACCGGTTGGAAGATGATTGGGTGAAGGCTCAAGCACATCGATAAATGGAGTGCCGATGAGCTGATAAGGCGAATGGAGTTGCCTTCGATTTTTCACCCGAGAGGCCCGTCGGCTGCAGCCGACGGGCCTTTTTTGTGTGCTGCTTGCCATATTAGAATAGGGTTGGCGACTTCAGCAAAAATCAATTTCTTTTTTAGCCACCGGCTCGACAGAATAAGTTGACGAAACGTTTGCTGTCGCGCTTCAAGATGTTTCCGGGATGGACAGGTGCGGTATGCGATTGATTGGCTTATTACGATGGTGTGCGGTGTTGTGGTTGTTTGGCAGTTGCACGCCATGGGTGGTCTGCGCTCAAAGCTCACCGTTGTTGGATTCCTTTCCGGCTTATCAAATTCAAAAATCAACAACACCTTTCGGACTGGAATGGGTAAGTCTGGGGCCGGTCGTGAATTCCGCTCGGGTCGAGGCCGTGCAGCTTGATCCGAATCGGCCGGGTTTAATGTACGTCGCCTTTGGGTCGGGTGGTCTGTGGAAGACGACCAATAATGGGGTGACCTGGAAACCGATTTTTCAAAATCAAGCGTCTTCGGGTATCGGTGACTTTGCCTTGGCGCCATCCAACCCAGAGATCATTTATGTAGGAACCGGGGAGAGTCTGAAGAAACCTCGCAATTTCACTATGCCCGGTACAGGTATCTATCGATCCGATGATGGGGGGCAGAGCTGGCAACATCTGGGTTTATCTAATGCATGGCATATCGGTGAAATTGCCGTTCATCCGACGAACCCTGAGGTTGTGGTCGTTGCAGTGCTCGGGCAATTCTGGTCAAAAAACTCCGCACGAGGTTTGTATCGGACTGAGAATGGCGGTGAAAGTTGGCAAAGGGTGTTGTATGTCGACGAATGTACTGGGGCCAACGATATCGTTTGGTCCACGCATGATCCGAAAGTTCTCTATGCCTCAATGTGGGAGAATTTTCCTGACGTCGCTGGCGAAAACAGCGGTGTTTATCGCAGCAGCGATGCCGGGCTGACTTGGCGAAAGTGTTCCCAAGGATTTCCCACCGGTAAATCAATTGGCAGGATAGGTTTGGCTGTCTCCGCTTCTGACTCCAAAAAGGTCTATGCCTTGGTCGATGACCGCAGTCGCATCAAAGCGGGCGCGGCGCAAGTGTATCGCAGTTGTGATGGGGGTGAAAACTGGGAGAGAACTCATCAAGAAAATCTACACATCTTTTCACGTATTGGTTGGTACTTCGCTGATATTTACGTAAGTCCCGAAGATGACGACGAGGTGTTCGCGTTGGGGGTTCGCGTGGCTCACAGTCGGGATGGTGGGCAGACTTTTGATTTACTCAGCGGAAAGGTTTCGCACATGACCCCCAGTGCCGCCACCGGGTTGCATCTGGATCATTGTGAAATGTGGATCAATCCGCAAAACGCGGATCACCTCGTGCTTGGTAATGACGGTGGGCTTTATCAAAGTTTTGATCGTGGTGATTCGTGGATGCACTTTAATAATATTCCGACCGGCGAATTCTACGATATTGCCCTCAGCGGCGATTCAAATTATCGGATCTATGGTGGTACTCAAGATAATGCAACGGTGTTTGGTCCGGCCACAGAATGGGACGAGTCTCGTACACAGGCATGGCAATATCTTTGGATTGACCCGTGGAACGGTGGCGATGGTTGTGTGACACAGATCGATCCAGAAAACCCCGATACGGTTTATTTCAGTGCCCAGGAGGGTGCCTTCAAACGGAAGAGTATGGCGACCAATCGATCGACTGGTATTCGCCCCAAGTTACCTGCCGAGCACGGCGGGACATTACGGTTCAACTTTGTAGCGCCTCTCGCTATCTCTCCGCATGACTCGAAGACGTTGTATACCGGAGGGAATTTTCTATTCAAGAGTCACAATCGAGGCGATGATTGGAGCGTGATTAGCCCCGATATCGCAAATTCTCGAGACCCTCGTCGTCAAGCAACGGCGGTAGCTGCCATTGCCGAGTCACCACGGGTTTCAGGATTGATTTATGCGGGAACAGATCACGGTGGTTTTTGGGTGAGCGAAGACCAAGGTGGCTCTTGGGTAGAGCGTTCGCAAGCATTACCGATTGGTTACATTCGCAGCATCACGCCCTCCCAGTTTGTAGATTCGCGAGTTTACCTGGCCGCGTCTGGAATGAATTACGATGATCTCAACACGTATTTGTATTGCAGTGATGATCGAGGCGTCACCTGGAATCCAATCGAAGCTAATTTGACTAATGAACCAGCTAACGTGTTGATCGAAGATCCTTGGGACGAAGATCGATTGTATGCCGGGACCTTTCGGGGTGTCTATATTTCCACGGACCGGGGCGAGTCTTGGGATCTTCTAGGCTGTAACATGCCAGCTTGCAGTGTTTCGGATATCGTTATTCACGAACAAACCAAAGAAATCGTGGTGGCCACGCACGGTCGCGGAATTTTCAAAACCAGTTTGGAACCGATCCAGCAAATGTTCGTCCGACATTTGCCCTCTCAGTCGATTGATTACCTGTTTCCGCTACCCATTGGGAAACGCCCCTATTTGAGTGATACCCGCAGCGGACTTAACTTTCGCCGCTTCGAAAAAACACCGATCACTGTGTGGCTGAATCAAGCCAAGCCTGCAAAGCTGTTGCTGAAAAATGAAGAAGGCGAGGTGGTTACCCACATGGAACTACCCGGCAGGTACGGCTTAAATCAAATCCGTTGGGATTTGGTTATCGATGAAACCCCCAGCTCCCAACCTTACTTTATTCAGTACAAAAAACATCTAAGTCCAGGACGATATCGGATGCAGCTCGAGACGGATGGGCAAGTCAGAATGACGCAAGATCTTGTCATCACGGATCAATCTGAGCCGGATTAGACTGGCAATCTAACGGGACGGGTTCACTTCATGGCTGCGCTCAGCGTTTGTTTTTCTTTCGGTCTGCTCGCGTTCCCCGATTGCTTGGACGGTTGAGGAAGAAAGCGTTTTGCGCGTTGGAGTTGGCCACGGTGATGTCGAGAAAGCCGTCGTTATCAAGATCGCCAATATCCAATCCATAGGTCGCATGATCGGCTTCCCCAAAATTGACATCTACAAGCGAGGCCTCGGTACCGTTGTTAAATGAAACCGTGTTCGGCTGCCCGACGTTACCGGCGACAATATCGATTAGCCCATCATTATTCATGTCCCCAACTGCCAGCGTGTAGGTCCTGCCATCCTCGCGGCCAAAAGGAAATTCCCGCAAAATTCCACCCTCGCCATCACCCAAGATGACGCGATTCGCTTGCCCGACATTCCCCGCAACAATATCCGGGTGTTGGTCACCATTGATATCCGCAATTGCAATGGAGCGAGTCTGTTCCTCAGGCGTGCCGAAGGGGATCGTTTTTGCAAAATTCAATTTGCCGTCATTGATCAAAATGGCGTTGGTTTGATCGTCTCGATTTGCCAATACCAGATCGAGATGTCCATCGCGATTCCAATCCACCACGCCGACATCGATGGTTGAGTCAGTGCGCGTTCCAAAAGTACGCTCGGTTGGGAAATTACCAGCGCCATCATTAAGAAAGATCTGGTTGGTGCGACCACGACAGGTACTTAAAATATCGATGTCACCATCCTGATCGATATCTGTCACTGTGAGACTGCGAACGCTGGAGATATCACCAAACGGTGCGCCCGCTGTGAAAACGCCCGTCCCGTTATTGAAGAAAATTTGATGAGGTGCCATGTCGTTACCCACAGCGATATCAAGGTCACCATCTCCATCGAGGTCCGCTGGTTCGGTCGCGTAACTAGTGCTTAGGTCGTTGCCCAGAGGGCGTTGAAGATTGAACTTCGCCCTGCCCTGATTAAAAAAAATATAGTTTTGTTGAGGCCAATGCCGACCGTTGGCCACGACCACGTCGGGCTGACCGTCGCCGTTCAAGTCGGCGATACGAACGGCGGCGGAAAGGTTGGCGCCCGTCCCCAATGTCATTCGCGGGTTACTGACGAACCGTCTTTCTTCGCTTTGCAAATCCGTAGTGACGCTTATGAACAAAGAGAGACACAGTATTAATCGCAGAGAAGCGTGGGGCATTGAGCTCGCTCGAAAGAAGGAATTGGAAAGCTGTCTTTGATAGTGGAATGGCTACACAATCTTTTGTCGAGGGCGCGATTGAATACCTCCTACCTGGAACGTTCCGCGTGTTGGCATTCGCGTTGATCAGGCGGATCGTCTTACTTAGGCGAATCGCGTTACATGTCGAGATCGCTGTGATATGATAAATAGCATGTTTGGGGAGTTCCAGATTTAAACTTGATCGGCTTGTTGGTAGCGATGCGAAGCATTTCCCTCATTCTTTGTCTGGTATGTGTAAACTTGGCCAGCGAATTACATGGTCAGGAGCAGATTTCCTACAACCGGGATATCCGCCCTATCCTCTCCGAAAACTGCTTTCAGTGTCATGGTTTCGATGCCAACACACGTGAAGCGGGCTTGCGACTCGATACTCACGCCGGGGCAACTGCGGAACTTGAATCGGGCGAGGGTCGGGCAGTCGTGCCTGGAGATTCTGCAAGCAGCACTCTGTTGGAGCGCATCTCCTCGTCGGAGAGTTGGGCGCACATGCCGCCTTCGAGCACGGGGAAATCTCTTACCAAATCTCAAGTGGTCTTATTGCAAAAATGGATCGAGCAAGGTGCGAATTACGAAACCCACTGGTCATTCGTAAAGCCGAAACGACAGGTGCGACCCGAGGTCCAGCAAACAGCATGGCCTAATAACTGGATTGATCATTTCGTCTTGCAAAAAATCGAACAGGCTGGCTTTGTGCCCTCTGCGTCCGCCGACAAGCGAACTCTGATCCGCCGGGTTGCTTTGGACCTGACAGGATTACCGCCTACGCTCGCCGAATTGAAAAAGTTTCTCAGTGACGAATCCGAATCTGCCTACGAAAAAATGGTAGATCATTATTTGGACTCGCCAGCATATGGGGAGCATATGGCCAAGCACTGGTTGGATCTAGCACGCTATGCCGATTCCAGCGGATATCAATACGATAAAGAACGCAGCATGTGGGTGTGGAGAGACTGGGTGATTCATGCTTACAACCAAAATATGCCATTTGATCAATTTACGGTCGAACAATTGGCGGGTGACCTGCTTCCCAATGCGACGGAACAACAAGTTTTAGCAACCGGTTTTAATCGCAATCATCCGATTACGATCGAAGGCGGAGTCATTGATGAGGAGTATCGCACCGAATACGTAATCGATCGTTTGAATACGACATCCACGGTATGGATGGGATTAACGGTCGGGTGTGCTCGTTGTCACGACCATAAATTTGATCCGATTTCACAGCAAGAGTTTTACCAACTGTCGGCTTTCTTTAACCAGGTGGCGGAACGGGGTTTAAACGGTTTCGAACCGATGCAGCAAATAGCATCCCCTTTTGCCGAACCCTTGGACGCTCCTACCGCCGCGAAGTTAGACACGGTGACACAACAGTTGGCAGAATTGCAGCGTCCCCTTAATGAGCAGGATATTAATCAATGGGCTGCCGAGATTGCTGCGAGCGATCTTCAAGGTTGGCAAATGCTTACTCCAATCCGATGGAATTCCAGCGGTGGGTCAACGCTGACTCCTCAGCCGGATAAATCCATTTTGGTGGGAGGCGCAAACCCTAAAAAAGATGATTGCGAAATTACTTTTGAAACGGATACGCAGCAGATTACCGCTTTGCGACTGGAGTGTTTGACGGATCCCTCGCTGCCCGGGGGCGGTGCAGGCCGACATAGCAATTCCAATTTTGTATTGAGCGAGTTTGAGTTAGAAGCAATTTCACAAATCGACGCGAGCCAGCGACGGCTGGTTAAATTCAAGCGGGCTGTAGCAGATTATTCTCAAGTCAACTACGAAATCGCAAAAGCCATTGACGGAAAATCAGATCAAAATAACGGCTGGGCTGTTGACGGTCCGTCGCGAAAAAAATCAGCAACGGCCATGTTTATCGCCGAAACACCGATCGGTTTTGCGGGCGGTACGGTGCTGAAAGTCAAGCTGCGGCATCAAGCTGATTTTGCGACGCATGGGATCGGACGTCCGCGGATTTCCATAACGCAAGATGAGGAAACTCAACTCACGGATCAAATTCTACCGGCACCGGTATATGCTGCTGCTCAGAAAGCAGCGGAAGAGCGCGATGAATCGGAACAGCAGTTGTTGAAGCAGGTGTTGCAAGGACAACGCGATCTTGAGATCGCTCACTTAAAAACGAAATGGCAGCAACTATCGCTGGCAAGTCGGTATCCCAAGACGATGGTGATGCGCGATTTGGCCAAGCCCCGCACTACTCACGTGTTGGAACGCGGACAATATGATTTGCTTGGTGATGAAGTTTCTGCAGGGGTGCCGACGGTATTGAATCCCATGACCCCGCAAATGCCGCGTAATCGGTTGGGGTTGGCCACGTGGTTGGTGGATCCGGAACATCCGCTGACTTCGCGAGTCGCCGTGAATCGTTATTGGCAAAGATTGTTTGGTACCGGTCTGGTCAAGTCGATCGAAGATTTCGGAACTCAAGGTGCTTGGCCAAGTCATCCTGACTTGCTCGATACCTTGGCGATTGAATTTGTGGAAAGTGGTTGGGATGTGAAAGCCATGTTGCGGCTGATGTTGAATTCAGCCACTTATCGACAGAGTTCCTTGGTCACCCCCGCATGGCTGGAACGGGATCCTGAAAACCGTCTATTGGCTCGCGCGGCGCGTTTGCGTCTGGATGCTGAACAAGTTCGTGATCAGGCGTTGGCTGTTAGCGGCTTAATCACACAAAAGTTAGGCGGCCCCAGTGTCTTTCCTTATCAACCCAAAGGGTTGTGGTTGGAACTAAACAATCGACCCGGCTTATCGAGTGAGTATGTCGTGGGGAGCGGCGACTCATTGTATCGTCGAAGCGTGTACACGTTTTGGAAACGTACCGTGTTGTCACCCATGCTAAAAACGATGGACGCTCCATCGCGGGAGTTCTGCACCGTTCAACGCAGTCGGACGAACACGCCTTTGCAAGCTTTGTTACTGTTGCAGGCCCCTCAGTTTGTCGAGGCAGCAAGACACTTGGCAGTCCGTATGATGCAGCAAGGGGACGTACACCCTCGAGAGGGTATTGTCATGGGATTTGAATTGGCAACAGCTCGCATTCCCTCGGCACGAGAGCTAGAGGTGTTGATGAAATTTTATCAGGATCGAAAAGCTTGGTTTGAGCAGGAGCCTCAAGCCGTTCGCGATATGTTGGGAACAGAGGCAGCCGTCTCCGCAGAAGGGTTGGATCAGGTCGCGCTTGCAGCGTTCATGGAAGTCGGTCGCTTGTTGCT
>JAAEPL010000070.1 GCA_024232675.1 Planctomycetaceae bacterium | reverse complement strand
AGAAGAATTCACTTTATTGATTGTACAACATGCAGTGCTTAGTCCGTCAAGCAATAAGGCCCTCGCTCGCAGTGCTTAGTCCGTCAAGCCTGCAGAGTGCCAGTAGCAGTGTTGTAGTCAGATGAAATCTTTATTAGCGAAATGTATCATATGCAAAGAACTAGTGCAGTATGATAGTGCAGAGGCAGTGCGCGTGTGTGCGTAGTACCTGTAGAGTGCCAGTAGCAGTGTTGTAGTCAGATGAAATCTGACTGCCAAACTGCGCTGCGCACTTTGGTACTTAAAGCACACTTAAAGCTTAATTAATACTTCAAGCTTAATTATAAGATATCCCAGATATCAGCATTCGCAGTTAAGAATTACTGTAAGCTAATTCTAGATATGTACAGAGTGAAAATAAAATCTCAGTTAGGCTTAAGTCAGCCTACTGAATGCCCATATAAGAATACCGTTCTTATAGCGGAGCAGCTAAGACGTGTATATCGTCTTCGCTGTGTGGTCGGTCCCGTTGCCACACTTTGCACGGCCAACCCAAGCTGCGGGTTGCCTCAGTCGGTGCTACCGACTGTGCTTCAGTAAAAACACTCTATCTCTGTCAGTTTTAAGAGTTGAGCGAATGGACACCGGGGGATTTGAGCCCAGGTCCACGCGCTCAACATGCAGCCAAGTCCGTTAGGCTAGCATGAGTGCAGCCTGTCCGTCGGTGCACTCAAAGTACGCAAACACACTACGCTAAGCATGGAAAGGCTTAGCACACAAAGCAGAGTAACACACACTAAAACAAGTAGTAAAAATACTAAGTACTAAAAGTAAACACACCATACACTAAGTGCGCGCATGCGCGCGCATGTCTCTCTGTGTGTGTGTTTGTGTGTGTGTATCTGTGGCTGTGTGTATGTATCTCTGTGTGTGTGTCTCTGTGTGTCTCTATGTGTGTGTCTCTGTGTGTCTCTGTGTGTGCCTGTGTTTGTGTGTCTGTCTCTCTCTGTGTGTCTCTATGTGTGTGTGTGTGTGTGTGTCTGTGTGTCTCTGTGTGTGTGTGTGTGTCTGTGTGTGTGTGTATGTGTGTGTGTGTACCAAGTATGCACCACACACTAAGCACCTACTAACCACACTTCCCAACACATATACACTAAGCACACCTAACACACAAGCACACAACAACCACACTTAACACATAAGCACACCAGAAGACACACTATAAGCACACTTCTAACACATGAAGCACACCATGAGCATACACAAAGTACACATCAAGCACACTGCACATACATACTAAATACGTGTGCTGCGGTAATGGCGAATAAATATCACAAAACCTTCTACTCCCCCTGAGCCTTTGTCGCAGCTCGTCGCCACTCGCACTCCAGTCCGTCGTAGTGCGGGAAGTAGGCCCCTTGCTGGCCAATGACCCAGTCCGTCGGGTCTCGGGGCTTGTTCTTGTTCTTGAGGCTTTGCGGAAGTTCCAGGCTCCCCCAGAATCCTTGCTTGCCTCGGCCGCACCGTCGTACGCCGTAGGCTTCTCGTACATCGGCAGTCCGTCGCCGTGCATTTTGCTTGTTGTCGCCGTCTTCTCGCGGTCAGTCCGTCGCCGCTCACGGTCAGTCCGTCGCCGTGCTTGTTGTGGCGTAGCTTGCGCAGTCGTCCGTCGCCGCGCGCTTGATCTTGTTGTAGGTGCGAGCAGTCCGTCGCCGCACTTGTGAGCAAATACTTGATTCCACAAAAGTGGGGCGTTGGACTGCCCGCACTGGTGTTTCATCGTTGCTCACCGTCCACCGTGGCCGAGCTTGGTCGGGTAATGGCACGGTGCATGGTGCTAACTCCCCCTTCACAAATGTGGGTAGAGGAGCAGCTGTGCTAGGCGGTTTCCCGCCTAGCAGCTGACGTCGCCAGCGCAGCACGTCCGGCGATCTTTGTCCCGGTGGCAGTGCTGCTGCTCTTTCGCTCCCGGAGCTCCCCCATCTTCTGTAGCCAGGCGCCGCTTCAGTCCCTCGAGCGGCACGCGTTCGGGGTGGAAATTCGGCTCTTCAGTGTCAACAGTCAAAATTTCAATTGGGGATGATTCACAATATGGGACTGATATT
>JAAEPL010000069.1 GCA_024232675.1 Planctomycetaceae bacterium | reverse complement strand
GGGCCTTAAATGGCGGGGAATTTCCCAATCTTTTGGCAACGTCGGCCGCTCACACAATATTGGCTATTTTGGGTGATTTCGTCCAGCGGGCGAAACCGAAAACCTGTGCCTCGAATAACCCGACTTTTTCGGATAGAATCCTGCTTCATTCTTAACCACGCCACGCACCGCCGGGTTTCTACTCGAGAAAATACGAAATGCCAAACAAGGAAAAAGTACTGATCGCTAACGGTCAGGGATTCTGGGGAGATAGTATTCTGGGGCCGATCCGTTTGGTAAACGAGGGTCCTCTGGATTATTTGACGCTCGATTACCTCGCAGAGGTCACCATGAGCATCATGCAAAAGCTCAAGGGACGGGATCCTTCTGCCGGTTATGCCACCGATTTTGTGAAAATGGTCGAAAGGGTGTTACCGAAGTGTCGAGAGAAAAATATTAAGATCGTGGCCAATGCCGGAGGCGTGAATCCTCAAGCCTGCCGCGAGGCGGTGGCCGCAACGATTCGCAAGCTGGGAATCAAAGGCGTCAAAATTGGCGTGGTGGAAGGTGACGATATCCTGACCGATCTGCAGTCATTGATCGATTCCGGTGAAGCCTTCAATAACATGGATACGGGCGAGGCTTTGGCGCCGTACGTGGACAAGGTGATGAGCGCCAATGTTTACATCGGAGCTGAGCCAATTGTTGAAGCGTTGCAACAGGGCGCGGATATCGTGATCACCGGTCGAGCCACTGATCCATCGGTCGTGCTGGCCCCCATGATGTACGAGTTTGGCTGGACCATGGACGACTTCCATAAATTGGCCGCTGGCACGATTGCCGGACACATTGTCGAATGCGGTGCTCAATGCACCGGTGGGAACTTTACCAACTGGCGAGAAGTTCCCAACATGGCACAGATCGGCTATCCCGTCATTGAAGCCCATCCGGATGGCACATTCGTAGTAACCAAACACGAGGGCACGGGTGGGTTGGTGAACTTGCAGACCGTCTCCTCTCAACTGGTTTACGAGATGGGTGATCCTTCGAGTTACATCACTCCCGATTGCATCGCGGACTTCACCTCCATTCAATTGAAGCAGGAGTCGGAGCAGCGTGTCGCGGTTTCAGGAATTACAGGAAGCAAAGCCACCGACACCTACAAAGTGTCTATTTCCTTTCAGGATGGATTCAAGTTGGTAGGCCAATTGACGGTGGCGGGACCGGATGCAGTTGAAAAAGCGAAGCTGTGTGCCGACATTGTCTTTGATCGTGTGGCGATGGACGGTGTGGAGTTCGCTCCGGAAGAACGCTTTGTTGAAATCGTGGGCACCAATGTTTGCCACGCTGGTATCGCTGCTTCGCCCGCCGAACCGGCGGAGGTGATTTTGCGAATCGGTGCGAAAGGCCATGATCGGGCCAAGTTAAATCGTTTGGGAATGGAGATCGTTCCCCTGGTAACCAGCGGCCCTCCGGGGGTAACGGGCTTCGCGGGAGGGCGTCCCAAAGCGACCGATATTATTAGTTACTGGCCAGCCTTAATCTCGAAAGAGAAAGTCAAATGCTCAGTCAGCGTTGAAGAGGTTTGAGCGATCTCGCATAAAAGCCCCAATCAAAATTTCCCAAACTCGCGAAAAAAAACCGGTAAGAATTAAATGAAGGTAGCTCTATCAAAAATCGCCTATTCCCGCTCAGGCGATAAAGGTGAAGGCAGTAACGTTGGTGTCGTGGCTTATTCCCCAGAAGGCTACGAGGTTATTAAGTCGCAATTGACGACCGACCGTGTGAAGGCCCACTTCAAAGATATTTGCTTTGGCGATGTGGTTCGATACGAAGCACCTAATCTCATGGCGCTCAATTTTATCCTGCATGATTCGCTGGGGGGCGGGGGCAGTGAATCGTTGAAAACGGATGCCCAGGGTAAAACTCATGGACTCGGAATTCTTTACATGGAAGTGGAAGTGCCTGATGACTTCCCACTGACCAACGAATAATGGCCGATTGTCATTGAACCTGAGGCAGAGCTTGCTGGCGAGTGGCTCACGAACCGGCAACCCGGCGGCAAGCAGGTGCCTCTTGGAAAGTCATTTTGATGAATGTAATCGAATCATTAAGAAAACGATCTGCCGAGCGACCCAGGCGTATCGTCTTTCCAGAAGCCACCGATTCGCGAGTAATCGAAGCCGCTAATACATTTCAAGAGGCAGGTTATGGCCAAGCGGTGGTGGTTAGCGACGCCGACATTCCTACGCTTGGTGAGGGCGTGGAAAGGGTGAGCTCTGCGGATGCCGAGTTGCGTGAGCAAGCAATCCAACGCCTCGTCGAAAACCGTAAACACCGCGGTATGGATCGCGAGCGAGCCGCGGAAGCGATTACCAACCCGCTGTTATTTGCTGCATTGTTGGTGAGGCTGGGGTACGTCAATGGAAGCGTCGCCGGCAGCTTAGCGACGACCGCGAACGTGATCCGTGCCGGAATTTACGGTGTGGGACCAACCGTCGGGCGTCGCCTGGTCTCCAGTTACTTTCTCATGCAATTGCCAGAACGAGCCATGACTTACGCCGATTGTGGAGTCGTGCCTGACCCGACGGCCGAGGAGTTGGCTGAGATCGCTGTCGTCTCTGCAGAGAGTCATCAAAGATTGACTGGCGAAGTACCCCGCGTAGCCATGCTGTCATTTTCAACCAAGGGAAGTGCTGCTCATCCTCGAGTTGAGAAGGTGACCAAAGCTTTGGCGCTGGCGAAGGAACTGGCGCCACAATTACTGATTGACGGTGAGCTGCAGTTCGATGCTGCATTTGATCCGATGGTGGCTGAAAGAAAAGCTCCTCAGTCGCCGGTCGCGGGAAAAGCCAATGTGTTTGTGTTTCCAGATTTAGATTCCGGAAACATCGCCTACAAAATTACCGAACGTGTCGGCGGTGCGATCGCATTGGGACCGCTCATTCAAGGCTTGGCAAATCCCTGCATGGATCTGTCCCGAGGTTGCCAAGCATCTGACATCGTGGACGTCGCCGTGATCGCCAGTGTGATGGCTGAATAAGGCAAACTTGCTTGTGCGGAAAGCTGCGGGCGAGATTGTGGAAGCTAAGCAACGCCCACATTCTGCAAGACAGATTTCCAAGTTTCCCTTTCCCGCTGAGGCGTGAATTTTGAAATCAGTGGGGACATTGCTCGTTTAATAGCATCGAGGAACTCTGGTTGGGTCTCGGCAGCCTGCAACAGTGTGGCCAACCGTTGGGTATCTCCCACTGCGAAGAAGCCTGGGTAATCGATGCCCAGAAGTCCCACAGTGGCATCGATCTGCGAAGCTAAGATTGGGATTTGGTTGACGATTGCCTCGGAAATTACGCTAGGGGCTCCCTCGTGCTCGGACGACAGGACAGTGAGATGGCTTGCCGCAAGTTGTTCCATGGCCTGTTGGTGAGAAATGCCACCTAGCCATGTGTAGCGATCGTTCGTGCGGGATTCTTTTTCAGCGGCTAATTTCATTTGATCCGTTAACGCATCGCCAATATGTTGCACCTTTATTTTGGATGTGGGTGGTAAGAGTCGCGCGGCCAAAGCCGTCCGGAAGGGATCTTTCACAGGCCGTAAATGTCCCAAAACCGATACCAGAAAACAGTCGCTCGGTGGGACGTTTGGATTCGTGACCGGTTCGGCTGATTGCAGAATGACGCTGCATTTTTTTTGCATTGCTTGCGGTAGTTTTTGAATACCTTGGGGTTCAAGAAGAACAATTTGATCAGCTAGTTCGAGAGATTGCTGAACGGCTTGGAAGCGATTTTGTATTTCCCGCGAGGCGGAATCGCTCGATTGTGGGGCGAAGTCAATGTGGAGATCGGTGCCTGTCAGACAAACAATAACGGGGACGCGTGGCTGCTGTTCGCTAACGGATAAAACGGAGGCATGGCTATGTCTGGCATGCAACAGGATAACGCAATCTGTGGGTCGGTCAGCAGCGAAGGTCTCTTGCAGTTCTACCGCATGCCCCAATTCACGAAGAAGGCACTGCCAACGCATGGCCGTGATGCGATTACCACGAGTTGAACCGGGGGGAGCTGGTGCAACGATTTGAATACGCATGGCGGACCGCCCAAGGGGAGTTGTGCTGAGGTTATCTAGTTTAGCCTAACCCCTTGGCAGCCATAATTGGAGCAACCGAAAATTCGACGGTGGCTGCACCATTAAACGAAAGACGGATTAGCGCATAAAAAAACGCGACGAAGTCCCCTCTGGCTTCATGCCATCCTCGTCGCGCGAACAACCTCGCCGCTCCCCAAATAGGCGTGGCTGCATGCAATGCTAGGTTACGACAATTGCATGTCAAAGCGACAGCGATGAAACCTGAAAAGAAGCTGCCGGGAAGGCTCGGTATTGCTCCAAAGACTTCACCGCGTTGAGAAATTACCTCATCAGCTGGATGTTATTATCCGATCTTCCAGTCTAAGCCGATATCGAGGTTCACGGATGAGTGAGTCAACGCCCCCACACTGATTCGGTCTACGCCGGTTCGCGCGATTCCGCTAATCGTATCGAGATTAACTCCGCCAGAGGCCTCTAAAAGCACTTCTTTGTTCTTTTGGTCTCGGATACTTACAGCTTGGCAAAGTTGCTCATTGCTCATGTTGTCAAGCAAGATGATGTCGGGTGAAAAAGCCAACGCCTTTTCGAATTGATCTAAACGGTCAACTTCGATTTGCACGACGGTTTCCGTGCCCTGGGGAAGGCGCGTGGCATTTTTGTGAATCCATGATCGAGCATCTTCGATGGCGGTACGGATTTCATCCATCGGCTCGTCATTCAGGATATCCATCATGGCCAAATGGTTGTCTTTGATCAAAACGGCATCGTATAAACCCATGCGGTGGTTGGCTCCACCGCCACAGTGAACCGCGTATTTTTCAAGTCGTCGCCAACCCGGCGTCGTTTTTCGGGTGTCTAAAACTTCCGCAGGAGTGCCGTCGGTGCGTTGTACGAATGCCCGGGTCATTGTGCTGATACCCGATAAACGGCCGAGAAAGTTCAGACAGGTCCGCTCGGCAGTTAAGATGTCCTGCGCGTTACCAGAAAGGATCGCAATGGTCTCTCCGGGCTCTACTCGCTCACCATCTTGGCGTTTGATTTCCAGCGTTAGTCCACGCTGCATGTTTTTGATGACAAGTCCGACGACTGCCATACCGCAGACGATCCCTGATTCTCGACTGACAAACCGTGCTTCCCCGGAGACGTTGGCCGGAACGATGGATTCTGTGGTGACATCCAGTTGCTCAGATTTTTCGACGGATCCCAGATCTTCGACCAATGCGAGTTGGATTAATTGCAAAGCGTCATCACGGGAAGCTTCGTCGAATACAATCGGAGGTCGCGATTCAAGATTCACTGGATTTCTCATGATACGTGTGTCGTGTTTTGATGAAAGGCACATCAATATTTGCCTTGCTAGAAGGGCTGCAGCGCGTCTCGTGCTTAGCCATCTAGATAAGCTTGGATCTTATCTTGGATTTGATTACGAACCTTCCGGAAGACTCTCATTTGCTCATCGGGAGTGCCGGCTGCATCCGCTGGATCTGCAAAGGGCCAATGCAGAATGTTCTCTGCTGCCGGCCATGAGGGGCAGGCTTTCTGGGCGTTGTCGCAGACCGTGACCACCACGTCGAATGGTTGGTCGCGGAATGGCTCGCTGGATTTACTGGACAGGCCGTGCGTCGGCAGGTCGATTTCTTGCAAAGCTGCGAGAGCCATTTCATGGACGTAGCCAGACGGTCGAGAACCAGCGGAAATCGCTTTCCATTGGCCTCGACCTAACTTATTCCAAATAACCTCTGCCATTTGCGAACGGCATGAGTTTCCCGTGCAAAGGATAAGCACGGTTTGCGGTTCTGGTTGGTTCATCCTTGATTGTGCTTCGTAAAACAGGGTTAAACGATGTTATCCCAATCATCGAAAGGTTGGGTGGGAATGGCCGAGTCTTGAACATTCGCATCTACCGGGTCGCGAGCGATAAATTTCGCATCCTCAACGATCGTAGACGTTTGGGAATTCGACAGCCCCATATCTTCAAAAATCCCGGCTTCTGCCATTTGCTCCCAAGCAACCGAGCTCGTCTGGACCGCCGTGTTCACTGGCATTGGATCGGGAGTCACGCTGGACTCTAGTCCTGCAAATGCCCCGTAGAAATTATCCAGCATGCGACTTTCCAACGGCATGTCTGGAGTAGTCAGCGGTGGCAATTCCGTAGAGCGAGCGTTGGAAACAAGACCGTCGCCCGGCAGAGTGATAAGGTAGCCGTCGATGACGCCGACCGTAAGAGCCAGGACCGCCACGTCTTCCCGCACGTGCCCGACTTCTTTATCAAAAGATTGTTCCTCCTCCACGAAAAGCTCGACTCGGCCTGACGAAATGAAGGTTTGTCGTACCGCCGCGGTGTTGGTTCCAATCGTCGTCTGTTGTCGAGCGATGACGGCAGGAGCTTCGTCGAAGGTGTTCGAGAAGGGGATGGTGGTAGCGACGATGTGGTTAACACCTTCATCATGCATGAGTGCTTCGTAAAAAATACCACCGGTGTCACCGCGAGCAGCCTGCATGGCTATCCAAGAAACACTTTCTAGATTGTGATTCGGGGTCGCCGATGCTTCCTCTTCCTGCACAGAAACTTCAAAGGTGTCAGGCGTCACATTTTTTAGACGCGTGGTGGCCGTGGTAGGTCCGTTGATGGAAGCAATTTGTGAAAACACCAAAGGCGCTTCGTCACCAAAATCGTTGTCGAAATTAATCGGAGTCCACTCGTCATTTACCATCGAGTTTCGCGCTTCGATCGTTGTGCCATCTCGCAACTTATGAACACCCGCTTCAAAAACGATAAAAGAGGCACTTTCTGGAGCATGATTCCGGTCGAGGTAATTCCATTCTTCGAAGTGCATTTCAAACGAATTGCTGGTGACGTTACGGACACGCACCACTCCTGGATCCTGTTCGTTGAATGAGTTCGCCGAAACGACCACGACCGGGTCAAGGTATTCTTGTTCCAGTTCGACAAGCTGCCAGTTGCGATCAAGATCAAACACCTGTCCGGTTTCACCGATGATCGTGCGTCCTATGATGTCCCCCGATTCGACTGCCATGTATCCAACGGACTCAAAACCATGGCCAACCTCTTCGTCGCGGGATTGTTCTTCTTCAACGAACAAGCTGACGGAATCGTTGTTAATCTCAGCGGCTCGCAGCGTAGCTGGATTGCTGCCAAACGACGATTGCATATTGGCTAAGAAAACCGGTGCCACATCAAAGCTCTCCATGAAAGGAATCGTGGCAATTTCTTCATCTACAATACGGCCGGTGATCACTGATTCCTGTTGTGAGGTACCGAGATCTTTTTGATTGGGTAAAACGGCCATCCAGCTGATCGTTTCCGGGTTATGGGTCTGGTCAGCTGCCTCTTCTTCCTGAATTTTGATTTGGAATCCATCTGAGTTAATGCCGGTTAGGCGAGTCGTGACTGGAGCCCCGCCGTTAGTCGTTACGGTTTGGGCTAAGACAACCGGCGTATCTTCGAAGGGTAATTGGAAGGGGATGGTTCCATAGCTTGTGGTGACGCCGTCGGTGTTTCTCGCAATGATTGCGGTGCCGTCTGGCAGGCGATGGATACCCGATTCCACGACCACGTAACTAACGCGTTCGGCTTGGTGGATGCCCGTTTCATAGGACCACTCTTGTGCACGGACTTGAAAACTATCTGAGGTCACATTGCGCACCCGAATGGTGACCGGATCAGAATCATTGAAAGTGGCTGGCCCGGCAATCACGACCGGATCAATGTAAGTATTTCTCAGGAAAATGGTTTGAAATCGACCACTTACTTCGACGGTGCCTGCTTCGCCGATGGGCGGCGCTACGATCACTTTCATCGTTAGATTGAAGGGGGATTCATCGCCATCACCCGACTCGAAAGACAGTTCACCTTCGTAGGTGCCATAAGGATTGCTGTCGAACCGGACTTTAAAAGTGGTGGACTCTCCGGGCGCTAATAATAAGTCATCGAAAGACTGAGAGATGGTCCATGCATCGGGAACCGTAATCGGTTCAAAAAGTTCTAGATCGTTAGCGAGGTCGCGGTTCGTGACGGTGAAGGTACGGGTAATCGTGGTCCCTAAAGAGGTCACGCCAAAATCGAATGTCGACCCATCTTCCACGACTTCATCTTCGAAACTGACTTCTAATTCTCCAAAGGTAACGAATTTACCTCCGACGGCTTCGATGTCTTCGCGGAACACCGCGGTGCCTGTCCACCATGAAATATCACCAAACTGACTGGTCGCCGAGGTGCCTCCAGAGAGTACGCCGGCGATAGCCCACTCGCTACCTGTGTTGATCAGAACGGGCCCGCCGCTATCCCCTGGCGCGGTGGTGGCTTCGAATTCGAGAGGAGTTGGGTCACTGCCCGGAATGGTGTTGGCACCCGCCGATCCATCGTCAAAATCCGTTGAGATAATGTTGGCACCCGATGTTCCCGCTGGCACTCCATATTCGTCGATTACGTTTTCTCCGCCCCAACGCAATCCGTCGGAACTGTTTTGGTGACCGACGCTGCCAACTCCGTTAAGACCGTAGCCAATCAAGGCCGTGGTTTGTCCCACTAAATCGTCTGTCGCGTCGATAAATCGCATCGGGGTGGCAACGGTTTCGGGGACATCGCCAGTCAAAATCAAAATGGCAACATCGCCTCCGTCCAGCAAGGTTCCATTTCCGTCCGGCAGGATCGACGATTCTACAGTGGCTGTGAATATTGGGTTGTTGGAGTCCTCGCCAAAATTGATACCGCCACCTGCGTCGGTTCCGCAGTGCCGAGCGGATATGACGACATTGGCGGCGATTAGCGTGCCGGTACAACCGGGTGTGGAAACAACGGAATCGAAGGGATCCGCGTAGGCTTGCGAGCCTGCTGGTCCGATGTCATCGTTGATGACAATCCGCGGAAAGATGCTGATTTCGCTTTGATCAATTGGGCCATTGATGACCGACGGCTTTTGTACTTGAGATAGGATGTCACCCGTTTGTGCATCCACGACGGTTCGGAATTCCAAGTTGGTTTGATTGGTATTCGCGCCGGGAGCAAGGGTCTCTACACGCCAGGCAAGTTCTGCCATGTCACTGCGTTGAAACCAAACGAGTTCTCCCTGCGATTCGAATGCACCGCTCATCCCAATATCCGTATGGGCAATTACCTGTGCAGTCGCCAGATCGAGGTCCGGTGTTTTTGAGTCCGCAGTGGCTACGAAGATGTCGCCGCGATCTTCAACGTTGAGGATCTGGTCATTACCCGTGATTTCAACGTAAATGAAATTACCATGAACGGGTAAGCCTTCCATCATTTGGCCGAAGACGGCTGTTTGGGACGCGTGTCCGGGAGTCACATCTAACAACTGCAAAGAGTTGGCTCCCTGCTGCAGATAAGAAGTTTCCGTTTGATTGGCGAGATGGTTCAGTATTAACTGTTCCTGACCCGCAGGTAGCGTGTTGAAAAGTTGGCCCGTGGTCGTCGAAAGCAGGTTGCGATCTTCCAGCTTCTCAAATTCAACGCGATCGCCATTGGCGAAATTTCGTGCGGACGGACGTCTCATGGTGGCCTCTCATGGAATTCATGTTGGGGTGGCAATCGAATAACGTGCGATTGCAGCTACCCTCGAAGCAGAGTGATCTCCTGTATCTGCTTCTTTTACTGCTCTGCGAACAGCCATTAATATCCTTCACAGCGTTTTCACAGTCAAGTTTCGCGCGGTCGAATTTGGGGTTCCCCTGTTTCCCGGTGAATAAGCGAGGAATGTAGCTAGATTTAGAGCCTTGTTTTCAGATTGAAGGAAGGCGGTTCAGACAATTCGGGAGATTTCGCACGGGATACCAAACAGAGGCAAGCGGGCGTAGTTTGCCAGCAAAGAGAGAGAACGCGAAAGCGACGCGAAGATCTGGGCGAACGTTCAGCCCTGACGGCGGGTCACCGTCATCGCTGTGGAATGAACAAAGGCCTGGGAAGGTACGGCGAGTACAGGTGTAACAAGCTAGGGGAGGGCTAGTCTGCCAGCATTATTGAGAGGTGGCGAATATCCGCCACCGGATCCACTCTAGTACCAACTCACGCGATCGTCGATCGCTTTGTTAATCAACAGCAAAAGCGTGTTGGGATCATAGGGTTTGTGCAAGAAGAACTTGCCGCCGCTCGCGCGGGAGCGGCGGACAACGTCCTGATCGGTGGTGCCCGATATAATAATGATGGGGATTTGGGCGGTCAGTGGATCGTCCGCCAGGCGTTCGCAGAGTTTTAATCCGTCGGCATCGGGGAGGCCTAAATCTAGGACGATTGCGTCGGGCCGCTCATCGCGAGCAGCACGCAATCCGCCATTCGCGGTGCAGCATGAGCGAACATGAAAACCGTTTCGCTTCAAACCTTCTTCCAATAATTCAACTTGGATCTCGTCATCTTCGATGACGAGCACTGTCGACCGATCGGTGATGACGATCGGTGCGGGTTGTAAGAAAGGTTGATTTACGGTGTTGTCTATCATGTCTGCCTCGTGACGAATGGATGCGGGACAGCATTGCAGTAACCCAGGGGGGGACCAGGGTGGGGGGACCGTTAATGTCCCAGTGCTTTTTGAAAGCGCTGGAACCAGCCACACCTAAACATGGCTCACGCTAAGAGAATGTCAAAAAATTTTTATTGTCAAAATGTAACTGTTGGCGAATTGTTACCTTGGGATGCCGAAGTTGCCGGTTACAGCGAGCCTTGTGACTGGAGAAAAAGAGACCGGCAGAGATGCGGTTTTGGCATGGGGAAACACCATGAAATCCCGTGTTTGTTTGGTTTCAGCCTTTTCCAGTTCCCTTGCCAGCGTCTAGCCTAAAAGCTTGAGAGGCGAGTTGGTGCCGATTGGAGAAAGTATTTGGTGGGTTTTTATTTTGTTCGCCAAATCAGGCGATCTTCCACTTGCAGGGTTCCCTGCAGGCTGGCGATATCTTGTTTGAACCGTCGCGCGTCTTGTGGGTAGCCTGCGGTAGGTTTTAACCCGGGCAGTTGATCGCACCAAAAGGAGTTCCACGCTCCCATGCACAACTCGCGAACGTACTTGGCAACCATGGAGGCCAATCCAATCGGCATGTAACGCTCTCCTTTCGCCATAAACTTGGCTTCTAGGTGGCGTTCGCCTTCCTGCCATTGGTAATGACTTGCCAATCTTCCCTCGTCAATCACGTGGATAAAAGACCCTGTCATTTCTTGTTGCAAGCATCCTGCATAACGGGCCCGTCCCCCGTGTTTGTCAAATAGAATTTCAACGTTCTCAGTTGGGGGAACATTGTTTTCAATTAAGAATTTTGCCAATTGGCAAGTGATGCTGGATAGCAAGTTCGCTTTGTTCCCGCAGGCGTTGAGACCACGGTTGAATTCTTCCGGAAAAATGACGGATACCGCCATACGGTGGAAATGGATGCCTCGTTGATTAAGCGTTGCTTTTAATCTTGGGCCAAGTTCCGCCAGTTCGTCACGGTTTGCCTTCACCGGTAAATGCAGGTTATCCCAGTGATAAGTATTTTTCTCATCGAGCGACGGTTGGGGGGGAGCAGAGATGCATTGAATAAGTTCCGGCACGTTTGTGGGAACGCTCGTCGTTAATCCCAACATCGCCAATACCGCGCGTTCCAATTTTGCCAGTGAGCCTCGACTCTGGTAAAGCGTTTTTGAGTCGCCGATTGGGATTTTTTCCGGACAAACCGTGGCAGAAAAGTCTTCTGACTTGCAAATGACATCGCTTAATTCGGAATACAGACAAGTGCTCGAATCGGGTACTTCCCAAAGCGTGGCACCAATTACCAGCGGTCCCAGATTGGGACCGTAGCCTGCTTCATCAGTTCCGATTATGAACGGCATAAACCAGCAATCCGTTTTCGCTGAGCCAAGACCTGACTACCAGGCCGTATTCAAGTACTGCCAGTTACACCTTGGGGGCTGCCCCGCGGATCTCGGCGCTGGCTTGGTCCTCATAGGTTTGGAAATTATCGTTGAACTTTTTCGCCAAATTTGCAGCCGCTTCATCAAACGCTTGGGGGTCATCCCAAGTTTGTTTTGGATTAAGTATTTCGGCCGGTACATCTGCACATTGGTTGGGGATATTCACGCCAAAAACAGGATCTGCTGCGAACTCAGCTTTGGCAAGTTCGCCGTTGTGAATGGCGTCGATGATGGCTCGCGTATGTTTGAGAGAAATGCGAGCACCCGTGCCAAATGCCCCACCACTCCAGCCGGTATTCACAAGCCAAACATCGCTGTTGTGTTGCTTGATTTTTTCAGCCAACTGCTCCGCATACTTGGTGGGGTGCCAAACGAGGAACGCTGCGCCGAAGCATGCAGAGAAGGTTGCTTCGGGTTCGTTCACTCCGACCTCCGTACCAGCCACTTTGGCGGTGTAACCGCTAATAAAATGGTACATCGCTTGCTCTGGCGTGAGACGGCTAACGGGTGGCAGCACGCCAAACGCGTCGCAAGTCAACAGAATGATGTTGGTGGGATGGCCTGTGACGCAAGGGATTTTTGCATTTTCAATGTATTCGATGGGATAACTGCAACGCGTGTTTTGGGTTAGGGAACCATCGGAGAAATCCACCTCGTGGGTGTGCGGATGTTGGACCGTGTTTTCCAGAACGGAACCGAAGCGTATCGCGTCAAAGATTTCAGGTTCTTTTTCCGCTGATAAGTCGATGCACTTGGCGTAACACCCTCCTTCGATATTGAATACTCCGTTTTCATTCCAGCAATGCTCGTCATCCCCGATTAAGGCTCTTCTCGGATCTGCGGACAGTGTAGTTTTGCCGGTGCCCGATAAGCCGAAGAATAAACTTACATCGTTTTCTTCACCTTCGTTGGCTGAGCAGTGCATCGACAAGACACCCTTTTTGGGCATCAGATAGTTCATTATCGTGAAGACGCCCTTTTTCATTTCTCCGGCGTATTCGGTACCAAGGATGACCATTTCGGCGTCATCAAAATTCAAGGCTACGCAGGTTTCGGAAGTCACGCCTTCGATCGACTGGTCGGCTTTTTGTTGTCCGGCATTATAAATTACATAATCCGGTGTTCCGAAAGTTTTCAATTCTTCCGCCGTAGGACGGATCAACATGTTATGCATGAACAATGCATGATAGGGACGTGAGCAGATGATGCGAATCTTTAACCGGTTGTCGGGATCCCAGCCAGCGAATCCATCCAAGACGTAAAGATTGGGGCAGCTGTCGAGAAAGCTAACGGCGGCCTCTTTGAGCTTGCCAAACGATGCTTCGGCAAAGGGGATGTTAATCTCTCCCCACCAAACGTCCTCGTGGATCGAAGTTTGGTCGACCACCCGTTTATCTTTAGGGGAACGCCCCGTTTTTTCACCGGACGACGTGGCAATACCACCCGTGGATGTAACGACCCCTTGATCAAACGCAATCGCATCGTGATACAGCCGC
>JAAEPL010000068.1 GCA_024232675.1 Planctomycetaceae bacterium | reverse complement strand
CAGTCCTGCAGCGATCCGAATTGGATTTCGTGGCACCAACGGTGGAGCGATCGCTGCTCCTGCACCACTTCCCAACCGACGATTGCGTGGGGACCTCGAGCTTTCAGCGCATGAGTCGATGAGCAGTAACCTCTGGGCCGGCTATCTCAAAGGGCGTCGCCTAACCGATCGAGAATTCAAAAATGTACATCGTGAGTTGCGAGGCTTTGTGCCGCATGCGTTGCGGTTGGCCGGACATCAACCTTGGGAGGTCCGCTTGGATCATGAGAGCCCATTAGAAACAAGATTCCGAGATGGACAGGTCCGTATGACGCTGCGGATGCAATCGATTACGGTAGATCAGCAGACTTGGCACCATCCCTTTTCGGTATCTGCCAGTTACTTCGTGCTGACCGGAGAAGATATGCCGCGTTTCGAAAGGGCCGGTGCCGTTGAAGTGGAATGGTTGACGACGTTGGATAAGAGTCAAGCGAGTGTCGCGATCCAAGACTTGGTTAACGAGAAATTCAATGCGTTTTTTGCGCGGCAAATGCACCTCGATGGAATGTCGGCACCGGTCGGTGGTGCTTGGGGCTCGGCGGCAGAGCTGAAAATCGTCGACAGCCAAATTTACGATGGTTGGTGGCGTTTAATCTTTAAGGCAAGAGACCTGAATCGGTTGAAATGATCCAAGCCAGCACGTTGAGTTGAGCTCGACATGGCTAGACTGATTTTCTTTCTTATCCAAGACGGTTGGTGCGTACCGGCCATTCGCTTGGCACGCTTTCCCGGCCTTGGAGTCGCATCTTTAGACGGTCTTCAGTTCCCCCCTCGGCCACCGCATCCGCTGGAACGCTGGTTGATTTTACCCGTGATTGAATTCGTTCCTTGCGTGTGCCAATATTGCAACTGATGAACCAGAGGGACAACCTACTATTTTATTTTCAAACACTGCTATGTTTCTCGCTCAGTTGGATACGGTTTCGATATTTGCCGTCATTAGTTTTTTCTTGGCTATCGTGATTTTGGTTGGGCTTTTGTTTCGCTTTCGCGCGTCCGCGTCCGAACCGATTCAGCGTCCATTCATTAATTGGATCGATGTTTCGGCAACCAGCCAAAAGATATTTGGTTCGTCGATGCTGGTCATGCTTTTGTTGGTTTTGGCGGTAGGCGGTGTGGCCGTAGTGCTTCTCTACAACACTTCGCTCAAACAACAGAAAGCGCGTTTGATTGAGATGACCACCGCGCAAGCGAGGTTAATTGAGGCCGTTGCTCGGTATGATCGCAATCTAGGTGCAGGGATTCCGGAGGATGCTGCGGACGCCACTGTCGCTCAGGTCATTGACGCGCACCAACAGGAATCCGAACTCGGAGAAACGGGCGAGTTTACTTTAGCGAGGCTGGAAGATAATCAAATTGTCTATCTCTTGAAACGTCGCCATCTCGATGAGGAAGATTCGCAACGGATTCCGTTTTCAGGGTCAGTGAAGGGTGAGCCGATGCGACGCGCCTTGTCGGGGAAGTCGGGAACCATGGTGACCACGGATTACCGAGGAGAAAGGGTGTTGGCAGCCTATGAACCCATTGATGAACTGGGGATGGGTATCGTCGCCAAGATTGATTTTGATGAAATTCGCGGGCCCTTGATACGGGCTTCCATCGTTGGGCTGGGAGCCGCGGCGTGGTTGATCTTGATAGGTGGGCTGGGGCTTTTGCGTGTCAATAAACCGCTTGTAGAACAGCTTGAGCAACAGGAACGAACATTGGAAGCAATTGTGACAAATGCTGCGGATGGAATCTTTACTGTGGATCACAAAGGCACGCTTTTGTCATTTAATCAAAAAGCGGAGTCGATCTTTGGTTATCCAGCGAGTGATGTTTTGGGGACAAAAATAAGCCAGTTGATTCAGGGGCAAACCGACAAACATATCGAAGCCAGTTTGTCCCACTTAAAAGGAGAGTTGCGGGAAGAGGTCGGTCGTCGGAAAGATGGAGATTTATTTGCGATGGAAGTCGCGGTGAATCCAATGACACAAACAACTACGGCAACATACGTTGGAATCGCTCGAGATATTACGGAACGGAAACGCATGGAGGGGGAATTGCGGCAAGCAAACTTCCTCTCCGATATCGCACTCGACCTCACCGGTTGTGGTTATTGGCATATTGATTACGCGGATCCCGGTTGCTATTTCCAGAGTCCTCGTGCTGCTCAGATTCTCGGAGAGCCACTCAAACCCGATATGCGGTATGACTTGCAGGATGAGTGGTTTACCCGGTTACTAGAGGCTGATCCCGAAGCGGCTGCCGCTACGCAGAAACAATATCAGGGGGCCATTGAGGGTAAACACGAAAAATACGAATCGATTTACCCCTACAAACGACCCGTGGATGGCAAGATTGTGTGGCTTCACGCCCTGGGTAAAGTGGTCCGTGGTGAGACCGGAGAAATCCAGTTTATGTACGGCGCCTATCAGGATATCACCAAGCAAAGACAAGCTGAGATGATGATGCAAGAAGCTCAGCAACAAGCCGAGACGGC
This sequence comes from Planctomycetaceae bacterium, assembly GCA_024232675.1. GTDB lineage: Bacteria > Planctomycetota > Planctomycetia > Pirellulales > Pirellulaceae > CAJQPP01. The sequence goes on along the minus strand of JAAEPL010000068.1, from coordinate 3,661 downwards.
CTCAGAAAAAGCCCTGGCAGCCAGTCGCGCAAAGTCGGATTTCTTGTCACATATGAGCCATGAATTACGCACACCTCTGAACGGCATCTTGGGTTACGCTCAAATATTGGAGCGCGATCGTAAGCTGACCAGTAGTCAAAGAAGGCATGTCAATGCAGTCGTTAACTGCGGGCAGCATTTGTTGGCGTTGATTAATGACGTGTTGGACCTGTCCAAAATTGAAGCGGGTCGATTGGAAGTGGATGCAAAGCCGACCGACCTGCACGAGTTATTGGAATCGGTGGGGGAAATTGTCAGACCACGTGCGAATAGCAAAGGTATCGATTTCCAAATCGAAATTTCCAGCGACGTGCCTAGATTCCTGATGGTGGATGCCGCCAAGTTGCGACAAATACTCATCAATCTTGCCGGTAACGCGGTGAAGTTTACACAGCAGGGAAGCGTCAAAATTCAGGTCGCTCAAAATTCTCCAAGCCGATTTACCTGTCACGTGGTCGATACCGGGGTAGGTATGAGCGAGCCGGAAATGGGGGTGATTTTTGATGCCTTCAAGCAAGTTGAGGCCGGGAAAGATGCCGGAGGCACGGGGCTCGGGTTGGCCATTAGTAAACGCCTCAGCGAAGCCATGGGGGGCGGTATCAGCGTCGAAAGCGTTCCCGGTCAAGGCAGTACGTTCTCCATGGACCTGCCTTTGCTGCCGGTCGACGAAGGGCAAGTTGAACTTATCGTCGCGCGGACGGAATCTCAAAATAATCGCATGATTCTCGCGCCGGGGTGTCATGCCACCATGTTGGTCGTGGATGACCACGCAACCAATCGTGATATCTTGCAAGGCCTGTTGCAACAGGCAGGTTTTCAGGTGGTGCTGGCGTCGGGAGGTCGCGAGGCCTTAAAGATGCTTGGCAAAGATCCTCAGAAGGTCGACCTTGTGCTCATGGATATTCAAATGCCGGGCATGAATGGAAACGAGGCGGTGCAGAAGATTCGCGCTGACAGACGATTACAAGATGTTAAAGTCATCGCTGTAACGGCCAGCGTTTTTCCGGAATTTCGCGAACAAGCGATTGCAGCTGGTTTCAATGATTTTCTGGGTAAGCCGTTCCACGTCAATGAATTGATGAAGATGCTTCAAACGCACCTCGGATTGGACTTTGTATTCGAGGATTTGGAAAGTCAGCAGGCTAAGCTTGAGGATCGCGAATTCAGCACCGCGGAACAGGGCGGCACAGCGATTCTCTCTTCTGATAGGATCACGGAGTTGACCGAGGCGCTGCAGATAAAAAACATGACCGCTCTAAAGAACTTGGCCTCGGAGCTCATGGAAGATTTGGAAACCCGTCAACTTGGGGAGAAGATCGCGGGATTCGTGAGCGATTTTAACTTCAAGCAATTAAATCAATTGGCCAAGCAACTGGAGAAACCAAGTGAATGAAGCCGCGGCAGATCGTTTGTTATTGGTCGACGATAACCCCACAAATTTACAAGTGCTTTTTGGGGCCTTGGAACAGGAGGGGTTTGAGCTGCTGATTGCTCAATCTGGGGAAGAGGCGTTGCAGATTGCGGAAGCGGCTAAACCGCAACTCATTTTATTGGATATTAACATGCCGGGTTTGGACGGCTATCAGACCTGCGAGAAGTTAAAGGCTTCGCCGCAAACCCGAGATTCTGTCGTGATCTTTTTATCGGCACGGGGAGCGGTCGATGACAAGGTTCGTGGTCTGGAATTGGGCGCTGTTGATTACATCGAGAAGCCGTTTCAGTTTGAAGAGGTGGTGGCACGTATCCGTCAACATTTGACAACCTGGCACAGGCATTACAGTTTGCGGCACGAAAACCGCAAGTTGAAATCGTTGATCGATGGCGGTTTTCGAGAACTGAATGAAGACGATGTCATTGTGTTGATCAATGATGGCGAGGGGGATCGCGTCGAATTCAAATCTACCTTGCGATGGAATTTGCATACCAACAAACCCGATAAGAAAATCGAAAATGCCTGCCTGAAAACAGTGGCTGCCTATTTGAACGCGGCAGGTGGGTTTTTGTTGGTAGGGGTCGATGACGAAGGTCATTCGTTAGGATTGGATACCGACCAGTTTGCCAATGAGGACAAGCTGTTGTTGCATTGGAATGGGCTAATGAAACAATATCTGGGTGTTCATATAACACCGCGGGTCCGTTCTTCCATTTTAGACGTAACTGGAAATCGTGTTCTGGTCGTGCAAACGTTGCCCGCCAGTGATCCTGTGTTTTTTCGCAGGGATAATGATGAGGCGTTTTTTGTTCGCACAGGAAACGGTACCCATGCTTTGAAGCCGAGTGAGGTTTTGCGTTACATCGAAGGACGCAGCACAACCCAGACAGGTAAGGAAGCCTCCACGCCGAAACCGGATATGAACCGAGTCGGGCAGTACACGCTGGGGGACCGCATCGGTTCCGGCGGTATGGGCGTTGTTTACAAAGCGCGGCATGCAATGCTGCATCGGCCCGCTGCGATTAAATTATTAGACGCGCCCGAGGCCAGCGATACGATCGTGGAGCGTTTTCAGCGCGAAGTCCAACTCTCCAGTCAGTTAACCCATCCCAATACGATCACGATTTATGATTATGGGCGTCGGGCAGACGGGGATTTCTACTATGTCATGGAATACATTGACGGAATGACTCTCGAGCAGTTGGTTAGAAAAACAGGCCCCTTAGGTTCGTCACGTGTGATTCACCTGTTGACTCAGATTTGTGGCTCATTGGCAGAGGCTCACGATGCAGGGTTGATCCATCGTGATATTAAGCCCGCGAATATTATGGTGAGTTTTCGTGGTGGATTAGGTGATTTTGTTACGGTGCTCGATTTTGGTTTGGTGAAAATGGTGCAACCTTCCGAAGAACCGGATCTCACGGTCGTGGGGAAGTTCTTCGGTTCTTCTGGGTTCATTTCACCGGAGACGGTCGATGGCAACGCCGTTGACCAGCGAAGTGACTTGTATTCGTTGGCGGCAGCAGGTTGGTTTTTGTTGACGGGGCGTGAAGTGTTTGAAGGCGAGAATGCGTTTCAGGCATGCCTCAAACACGTGCGTGATAAACCGCAGCGACCATCCGAATTACGGAAAGAGCCAGTGGATGCTGATCTCGAGAAACTTATCATGCAATGCTTGGAAAAAGATCCCGAGAAACGACCGGCTAATGCTCACGAGTTGTTACAATCGCTGGCCCAATGCCAATCTGCAGGGCAATGGTCGCACCAGTCGGCGGCGGATTGGTGGCAAGGTAAAAAGCGAGAAACGGCGGAACTGCCCAGTCCCGCTGATACGGAACCGACGATCGTTTTCTCCAAAGAAAAGTAATCTCCATGGACCCAAAGTTAGTCAAACTGTTTCTGCTGGTAATTGCCTGTGGTTCGATCGGTTCCTTGTTGGCGTTTGTCCCGGTGCTGTTCCGCAAAACAGGCGGTGTAAATAAATACGGAACCATGGCCGGAGTGGGCTTTCTGGTGGGGGCGTCGGTTGGTGCACTTTATGGGGTCTTCGCTGTGCTGCTGAATAAAATCTGATCCGCGGGCGAACCGAATTTCCAGCAATTCGATATTGACGCGTTTGCACGAACGCCGTAGCTATGTGAGAGGATCCTTGGCTGGCGGTATGCAGTCTCTGGAACCCATGAATGTGTT
>JAAEPL010000067.1 GCA_024232675.1 Planctomycetaceae bacterium | reverse complement strand
GCTGCGTTTGACCGCAAACTTTCGCCGATCGCCACAACAGTCTGCGAGGCCCGCAAATAAGTCCCTGAATTTGTCGTTAAGAATTTTTGTCGTGGAGAAATGTTTGCCGGGTGTTATTGTTGTGTGTCAAGGAAATGACAACTTGACGAGTTTCTTCTTAACGAATTGGAGGGGCAGTCACGCAATATCCCCCAATGGCATGACTGCTGAGAATTAGGCCCACGTCCCCTCCGGGCCTACTCTCATGAGATCGCGTTCACAACAGAATCTAACCTCCCCGGCGTCCGACTTTTCGGGCGCCTTTTTTTTGCGCGCTGCACGGGGCATTATCTCCCCTCTCTGCCAATACCGGCTTGTTTATCCGGAATTTCCAGCGTGCCAGCACTCATCCTGCAAGCCGAGTTGATGCCAGCAGTCCTGCCGTTTGCTAGTGCGAGATGAGGATGATTTCAATACGATGCCGGCCAATCGGTAGCGATTGACAATCACAGCCTCTACCCCATCAAGAAAAAATGCCTGGTGTCTCAGAATCTCCAATTCGAATAGCACGTACAGAAAGCCCCACCACGCGTAAACGCCCACGTTGGTTCCGTGCCTTGGGCAACCGTGACGCTCCGGAAAAGATTCAAATCGAGGGAGACGTCTTCTCGATTATTCGCACCTACAAACACGATTCCTGGGCGGCCACGGCACTATATCAGTGCGGTGAACGAAAAATCGTTTGCAAATTCAATCGCGAACAGTCGTTATTTGGTTTACCTGGTCGCTGGATCGGTCTATTTTTATCGCACCGCGAATCGGCCATGCTGCAGCGTCTTGCCGACATCCCCAACATCCCCAACCACTCCGGTGATGTCGTCGTCGATCATCGAAAGGTGCCGACCGCGTCGGCCCATGAATACATTGAAGGGCAACCACTGAGTTGGTGCTCGGACGTTGACGCCGCGTTTTTCAAAACGCTGCGCGACACGGTCCTGGAATTGCACCGACGGAATATCGCATACGTTGACTTACATAAACTTGAAAATGTCATTGTCGATGAACAGGGCGCACCTCATCTGATTGACTTTCAAATCAGCGTCAAGCTTTGGAATATATTTCCTGTTTCGATCCTTTTGAATATTCTTCAAAAAAGCGACCTCTACCACTTGGACAAACATGTATTAAGGTTTGGTCCTGACCCCAACGCTTCGATCGATCGGCCTTGGTGGATCCGCGCCCATCGCTGCGTTGCTGTTCCCTTTCGCACCATGCGACGTCGCTTCCTGACGGCGATTGGTGTCCGTAAAAAAGGGAAAGCGAACAGTGAACATTTCGTGGAAGAGGGGCTCGCTCGCAAAGCCGATAAGATCCCACAACAAAACAAGCGTGCGGCCTAGGCATCTCTGGTATTCACAACGAAACTCACCAGCAAAATGTGGTCTTCCAAGCTATTAGGACTGCTTCTAATCGCGTTCTCTCTCGGTGTGACCGGCGGTTGCCAACCGCTCCAAGTCAACTCCGTGGCCGATCGCCTGGAGGCATCTAATCTGCGACCGTGGTCGCCCCAGTTTTCGCAATTGCCATTTGCAACGAGTAATCCCGATGGCACGATTCAAGTGCAAAACATTCGTAATAATCTGTACCTGACAGAGCACGATTTCGTGCCCCGTTACTACGACCGCACGATCCAACTGCGTGACATCCAAGGCGTAGATTTCGTCGTTTGCCCTTTTGAGAAATTTGAATCGCTGGCCCACACGATGGTGAGTTTCCGTTTGGCCGATAACACCTACATGGGTGTCTCGGCTGAAATTCGCACCGAACCGGGCGAGTCTTTCTCTCCGCTCATCGGCTTGAGCAATCAGTTTGAAATGACCTATGTGGTGGCGGATGAACGGGATCTCATTCGCTTACGCACACGGCATCGCCAAGCCGACGTCTACATCTACCCCACGGTTGCCTCACCGGAACAGGCCCAAGCACTGTTTCTCGAAATGATGGAGCGGGCTAACCAGTTAGCTCAAAAGCCCGAGTTCTATCACACGCTGATGAACAATTGCACGACCAATATTCGGGACCATATTAATCGTCTTCAGCCGGGAAGAATTACATACAACTGGAGACTCTTACTACCTGGCTACTCAGCAGCCTATGCCTACGATCAAGGATTTCTTGATCGCACGTACCCTTTTTCCGAGCTGCAAGAACGCGGTTGGGTCAACCAATTGGCCGAGCGGTATTATGAAGACCCCGAGTTCTCCATTAAGATTCGGCAAAATCTTCGATAACCTCACGACGATTTTGAGGCAACGGCTAGAGGCCATACAGCGTCCGCGCTTTGTCGCCTAATTTAATTCGATCATCTCATCGATAATTGCAAAAAATTCTTCGCTGCTAAATTTCATACTTACCGAAGCGGCAGCGCAGAGGCTCTTTTCGGTCTCGGCCAACTCTCCGTCAATCGCCATCATCAAGATCATCTGCTTTAACATCTCCACGCGTTCACTCTTTTCAGCGGGAATATTCAGCGTAATCTCACCGTGCCCCAAAGCAGCTAAAGCGGTTTCAAACTCTTCACTTGGGATCCTCCAAAGCTCTGCTTTGTGCACGAGAAACTGAACTTCCTCATCAGTGAATTTCCCGTCAACTCCAGCCAATTGAACGAGATTATGAAACAGTTCCTGTTTATTCATCATAGTGATTCCTTGGTTTGATTTTTGAGTTTAGCGTCCTCCGACCCAGCCACCAAAAACGCTGAGGCACATTGGCACCCCCCCCTTTGGCATTCCACAATTGGCCGGAGCGGTCCTCTGGGGGAAACCAACGGACCTGACTTCACTGAGACGAAACGCCCATTTCTCTTAGTAAATGCTCGGCCCCAAAAACCTTACCTGTAATCCAAAGCGCATATCGGATATCCACGCCGATCGATCGACTGTAGCTTTGATTCCACGCAAAGTCATTAATCGTTGCTTCGAATGCGCGATCAAAATTAACCCCTACCAAATTGCCTTTCGCATTCAATATCGGGCTGCCAGAATTGCCCCCCGTCGTATCCGTGCTGTACAGGATGGCAACCGCTAAATCTTCTTTGCCGGGTAATGCAAAAGGTCCAAAATCCTTCGCCCCGTATAAATCGACGATCCGCTGAGGTGTTTGAAATGGCGTGACCCCCGTCGTTTTGTCGATAACTCCACTTAGCGTTGTGATGGGCGTTTTGATGACCGCATCCTCGGGCGAGTAACCTTCGACCCGTCCAAACGTCATGCGCAAAGTCCCGTTTGCGTCCGGCACAAACTGAGTCTTCAGAAAATCCTGTTTGACTTCGATCAGCGAACCATAAAGCTTGTCCATTTTCCCGCTGCGCTGCTTTCCCAGTTCCCGCAGTCGAGAATATTCAGGATGTAATTTCGCCATGACCTGAATGAACGGGTCATCGCTATTGGATAATTCTGCAGGCGATTTTTTCAGCAACGCGTCTATAAAATCGGGATCGTTCCATTTGGCAGCAATGACATCATCCGATAACGCATTCAAATCCGCCAGTAACGTTGCTTTGTCAACCACTGCATCTGCCGGAAAAGTAACCCCCGATAGGCGTTCGATCATTCCTTGCAACATGGCCTGATCCGTTTCGGGATGCCAATCTTTCGCTGCTAACTTTAAACGCTGCATGGTGCGTGCAACATTCCGTTCCATGTAGGCCGATTCGCGTTCCAAATCGGGTTTCTGCCTTTCCATGGCAGCGTCATAAATCAACCAGGCAAAGTACAGTGCACGGCTGGCGTTATTTAAATTCGAGATCGTCAGCTCGTAGTCGGCGGTGTTTCCCACATCGGCATAACCCTGCGCGATCTCTTGCAGCACGTTGCCGTAATTTTGAGAACGCTGAGGATCTGATTCAATGAACGCCTGCAGTTGTGCTTCTTGGGCCGCTCGGCCGGCTGTGATTTGAGCTCGCTTCAATCCCTTTAGCTGACCGCGTGAACGCTTTTCAACGTTGGCCAAGGAACGCATTCGAGAGGAATGTTTTAGGGCAACCGCACGATCCTCGAGTCCCATCTCCTCCATCAAAGCAATTTGCCACTGATACAGGTCGACAATGAATGGTAGACGTACCCCCTCCTCATACGCCAAAAATGCAGCGGTTTTATGGCGTGCCGTGCGACCGGGATAGCCCAACAGGAATACAAAATCATTCGCGGCCACCCCACGCGGATCCACTTTGATATGTTTTTTGGGTTGGTAGGGAACATTGTCTGGGGAGTATTCCGCTGACGATCCGTCTGCCGCTACATAAGCTCTCATGAAACTGAAATCGCCCGTGTGCCGAGGCCATTCCCAGTTATCCACATCCCCACCAAAATTCCCCACAGACGAAGGAGGCGCGAATACGAGACGCACGTCACGAATGAACGTGTACTCGAAAAGCACATAAGTTTTACCGGCGAACATCTCAGCAACTTCCGCACGAATGGCCGGGTTGGCTGCCTCTGCCTGTTTCTCGAGTTCCTTCCGGCGACGCTCAATCGCTTTCGTTCTTTCAGTAAACGTCATCTCCGCCTTGACGACCGAAAGGACCTTAGCAGCAACATCACCATAGGATTCGGTGATCCGCACGCCGTAACCGGCCGAGGGGATTCCGGCAGCGCGGTCAGGGGCCGAAAAACCATTCGCGAGTAAATCGTTATCCGCAGTGCTGGCGTTCTGAATGGCCCGATAGGCGCAATGATGATTCGTGATAATCAAACCTTCGGGAGACACAAACGATCCCGTGCAGCCATTGACGCGACAAATCCCATCGACCAAGCAGATTCCGTCAGGGTTGTAGATATCTGTTGGGGATATCTCCAGCCCCTTTTCCATCAAATTGAGGGCGTAGATATCGCTAACCGGAAACATCCCCTCTTCGGATTGCAAATGCGAAACGAGCAGGCTCAACAAGACAAATACGATTCCAAGCAATCCAAACTTCATGACAACCACCGACCCGTTACGACGCATTTCCTAAACAGGGATGCGAGTATCGGCGATCTATCTGGATTTTGAAAGAGACGCACCCGAATTCCACCCGATCATGCAGCGGTGTGATACGGTATTTAGCGTAAAAACATTAATTTTTAATAGCCCAGCGATTGCACGAAATCATGGAGATCTTTGACAGAAACCACAAGTTTCTTGGCAATCGTGCGTTCCCGTAGCCGTAAACTGAGCCAGCCGAGAGAATCAGTTGAATCCAGATCGGATGAGCGGTGAAGTTTCAGAAGCTTAGCAATGCCGGTGGGATTAAAAAAACAATGAAAGCTGGCCTCTCGGGTTCCGGTGACCTGACCTTCAAACTTACCCCAAAGATGGCCGCGGCCTTGCTCCACATCCCGCACTACCCGTTGTAGGCGAGCATTGTCTGAGCCCAGCATCAAAACAAGATGATCTCCGACGGGTACGACCTTGACTTGATTCCACTGGTCACCAAAGGCTTGGCGCATTGTGGCGGTGGCTTGCTCAGTTTCAAACTGCGTTTTGGAAGGGTCGGGAGAGATATGAATCGCATGACACACGTGAGCTCCGACGCGGCGATTGGACGCCTCAAAATCCAGGCTCGGGTTAAGCGTAGTCCAAAAAAAGGGATCTGAAATTGTATGCTGATTTTTGGCTTGGGTTTGCGTTTGCAGTACCTCGCTGAGCACGTCTCGCGCTCGGGAACTTAAACGCGGGTCGCCACTGTCCGCAGCCTTTTCCAAGGCCGGGATCGCCGCAGGCCCCACCAGCTTCAGCCGCGTTTGGGCCTGGCAGCAGGTTTCCACATCCTGTTCTGCCAACTGCAGGATCAAATCATCTATTTTCTCCCCCAACAGGCTAGTCCGTTCGGCAGCCATCATCGGGTTCCGCAACGATGCGAGGAATCTCAGCTCCTCGATCGCTTCCTTCTGATTCTTGGTATCGGCAATCAGAACCAATGCAAGGTCCCCCACGCCCGGCTTCCGCTCAGGAGATTCTGGGTTCTGGTACAAAGCCAGACGCACGGCACTCAAGTGTTTCCAAACATCGCCCGTCAATTCCCCCGCAATCTGGGATAGATTCCCCTGCAAGAAGCGAAGTGCCTTTTTCTTCGAGGCCTGCTGCAACACGTACAATGGC
>JAAEPL010000066.1 GCA_024232675.1 Planctomycetaceae bacterium | reverse complement strand
TGGGCCGTCCCCAAAAACAATCCAAGTTCGTTATCTCGAAGAGAGTTTTTGAGCGCACCGTATGCCAAAGCCGTGTGAGGTTCCGCAGTGTATTTGCTGGCGTACAAGCCACTGACCCATTCGCGGGTTTGGGCATCGGAAACGGCATAGGGCTCGATGACAGAACGAATTGCTTGAGGGTTGTTTTTGAAAAGCCATTCGATACGTGGAAAGTTATTCGGTTCGGAAATATCCATCGCATTGGTGAGCGTGGCTTGAGTCGGATTGGGTGCCCAAATGTTGTTCTCGAAATACCGAGGGACTGTATCGTTCGCATTGGTTGCGGCGATGAATCTTTGGATAGGCAAACCCATTTCGCGGGCGATCAATCCGGCGGTCAAGTTTCCAAAGTTGCCCGAGGGGATCGAGACGACCAAGCCGTCATGACGCGGTAGTTGGGCTACGGCTTCAAAGTAGTAACAAACTTGCGCTAATAGCCGTCCAATGTTGATTGAGTTTGCCGAGTTCAGTTGAATCGACGTGCGAATTTGCGGATCTTCGAACGCTTGCTTTACCATCGCCTGGCAGGCATCGAAGTCGGACCTTACAGCAAACGTCTCGATGTTTTTCCCGAGCGTGCAAAAAAGTTTTTCCTGAAACTGTGATACCCGGCCTTCGGGATACAGAATCACCACCCGAATCTCGGGCTGATCAAAAAAGGCATGGGCAACGGCGGCCCCTGTATCTCCCGAGGTTGCGGTTAGGATTGTGGTCGGGCCACTCGATAGATGGCTCAAACATTCCGCAAGAAACCTTGCGCCAAAATCCTTAAACGCCAACGACGGACCATGGAATAATTCTAACGCGAAAATATGGGGTTCGACTGCGGCAACCTGTACGGGAAAGTTAAATGCACGGCTGACCATTTCTACTAAAAGCTCCCGTTCGAATGCAGCGCCCACAAAATGGCTGAGGATTTCGACGCTGCGTTCCACGAAACTCATTTCTAACAGCGAGTTGATGTCGCGGATGGTCGGTATCGTCTCCGGGAAAAAGAGCCCCCGATCTCGCCCGAGTCCCGTTGTGATCGCTGCGGAGAATGAAACAACTTGATCCGGGTGTTTAATGTTAATGTACTTCACGATTGACTCCTGTAAGTTGTCTCGCGCCGATTCGGTCGACCGTGCAAAGTTTGACAAAGCCATCGCGGGCGTAGTGATGGCCCAACCAATCGGCTAACTCCTTTGCTTTCTCCGCATGATCGACGACCGCAAACATTGTCGGGCCTGATCCTGAAATTCCTGCTGCCAAGGCGCCGTGTTGTAAGGCATGATGTTTGGCTTGTGAATAATCGGGAAGAAGCTGCTCGCGGTAAGGTTCCGCGACAAGATCTACGATGTTACGTGCAGCTAATTCAAGGTCGCCAGAACCAAGGCCGTGGACAAACCGTGCCAACGACGCAGCTTGACTTACAAGGACACTGCGCGGATAAGAGTTTGGAAGGACATTGCGTGCGTCTTTGGTTTTTACCTCAGTATTTCGATACGCCACTATGATCTGCCACGCGTCCGGCCAAAACAGGAATTGTGGAGGTTCGTCGAGTGATTCACACAGAACCAAGCCACCAAAATAGCTGGGCGCGATGTTGTCAAAATGTTTTTCGCCACTGACACCGCATTCAGCTTTACTCATCAAATCGAGCAATCCGTCCGCGTCCACAGGATTGTCGAACCACTGATTAATCGCCGCCAAAGCCGCCACAATGGAGCTGGCACTGGAACCCAAACCGCTGCCAATGGGCAATGATTTCGTCAACTTGATTGAAAGCTCTGGGCAGGCGGGCATACCAAGCTCAGCTCGATACAGGTCGAGGCATCTGGTCACCACGTTTTCAACCGGGTCCGAAGGCAACGCAGAAGCATACTGACCGTGGAAGCTCAACTGCGGCGATTGATCGCCAGGCTTCGCAACACCCACGGTGACTCGGTCTCCGAAATGGGAGCCGTCCAGCGGCTCGAGCGCGAGTCCGAGCAGATCAAAACCCACCGAAAGGTTACCCACCGATGCGGGAGCGTAGTAGGTTATTGGTTCATTCATGAAAAACGCTCTAAGGCTTTGGCAACGGGATCGGTAATTGGGTCGTCGATTTGACTTCCTTCAAAACAACACTTGTGTTGACTCGCAAAACACCCTGGATCGTGCCGAGTTGATTGGCAATAAAGTGATGGAGTTCTTGGCGATTTTTGAAAATGACTTTTAGCAGGAAATCGAAATCACCTGTGACGTGATGGCATTCTAAGACTTCGGGTAGCTTTTGAATTTCATCGTGCAAGGCTTGGAGTTGCTCATTTTGATGGCCTGCCAATCCAATTTGGATAAACGTAACCAAATCAAAGCCAACCTTCTGATGATCCAACACTGCCGCGTATCCTTTGATAACCGCCTCCTCTTCGAGTCGTTTGACTCGCGCATGAACCGCCGGCGGCGAGAGCTTGACGGCTCTGGCTAACTCGGCATTCGATATTCGGGCGTTGGCCTGAAGGTGATCCAAAATCGAAAGATCTAGCTGATTTATGACAATATTCATATTGGAAGTTTCGGCAAATACGGGGCTGAGTCAATGAACGTTCGGTGGGATTGCTTGAAATAAGAATAATCAAAGGTTTTTAGCCTTTCAATCTGCGATTGTTCATTGGCGGTCTGTTGGTCACGACCGGTTGCTGAATAATCGAAACCGCTACGTGAGGGCTCTCGCGTGCCTTGGATGTTCCGCTGGTCAGGCAAGTATCCTGTCGGCCTGGGTCTCGGCGGTATTAAAACCCACATGGACATCTACATTACACCGGTCATGGCCGCGGGTGAGTCTGACATTTAACGACTGGGTGCTTCAGAAGAAGATGTGAATTCTTGACGGTGTTAACCACCTGGATACTCGGATAGGCAACACGGATAAGAGTGCCCGTTGACACTATTTTTACTTTTACGAAAACGGCATTAAGGGGATACGTTTCAAATAGTGGAAGTTGGGCGTTGAAACTAGTGAAAATTATTACGACAACTATCAGAAGCAAAAGTTCCCGGTGCTCGACAGCTTTCCCATGGATCCTTTCGAAAGCTGGGCGGATTGATGGATCGAGGGGATTCCGTTCAGGCACAGCAATGGTCAGGCATACCCATGCAACGTTTGCTTGGCGAGCACATCCAAATGCTGATAAAGCAGCCGCTTATCGAGAAGGCTGCTAGTTTCGACGTCAGTGTATTGATGGCTCAGATGTTGAAGGG
>JAAEPL010000065.1 GCA_024232675.1 Planctomycetaceae bacterium | reverse complement strand
GTTCGGCCTTCGCGCTGACTCATCAGAAATCCACACCTCTGCATTAAACGCAAATGGTCAGACGTGGCGGGTTGACTGAGTTCGCAAGCTTCGGCCAATTCGTTGACGGAGTATCGCTTACCCGACAGCAATAATTGGACGATCTGCAAGCGGTTAGGATGTGCCAGAGCTCGTAGACATTCTGCCGCCTCGGTAAGCGATTCGATGTCGAGCATTTTAAAGCTACGTTTTTTGTTCATAATAGATCCCGACTGATTATATCGGAATATTCCAATGCTTCGATAAGTTTTATCGCAAAGTGTTACCAAGGCGAGAAATTAATTCAATTTCCGCACATGGACACCTGATCGAGTACCGACTTTGGTCTGCCACTAGCAAGACCTACTCGAATATTATTATGTACCCATTTTCGCTCACTGGGTTTCGCAATCTGCTCATTAAACGAGATTAAAACAAGCGATTAGCAGGCTTAGCCCGCTCCAACGTAGGTCTTTGCTATAGGAAACGGTGAAATCAAAGAACCCCATATGGAGCGGTTTTGGGAAATATTTTTCGTTCATGTGGACCTGCAAAAACCGCCTAACGCACAAACTGTGCGATTTTTGCCTACTCTCACCAGTTTCCTGCCCAACTCATCGCCCCGGGGGGTACCACAAATAATTTGCGATCAGCTCGACGATTCTTGGCTTGGAATCGATCTGAAAGCTCCAGAGACCACTTCGCTGATTCGCCTAACCCGCATAATCCCCGTTACCCGGATGATCGGAAAACTCGGAATTTGGTCAAAATAATTTTGAAAATGGATAGAATGCGGGCGAACTACGAGCGACCGATGCGGCAGGACGAAATGACAGGGAACAAGCGGAAATTTGCAGTGAGCATGACGGTCGTGATGTTTTCCATGGTCGGATTGTGTGCGAGTGGATGTGGCTTGGTGGAAACCGAAAAGCCATTATCCGGATCTCTTTCGGAGATCACGGTAAATACGATGCGCGTTCGTCGCGAAGCAAATTCCGGGGAGACTGCCATCTATTTCGGTTCGTTGAAACCGATTCGCGAAAGCCGCCTGCGATTCGCCCGCTCGGGCACGATTAGCAGCATCATGCCATTGGGCAGTCGGGTCGCTCTCGGAGAAACTCTAGCCGAGTTGGAGCAGGCGTCTTTGGAAGGCGAAATTGCCGACCTGGAGGCCGAGTTGGAGGCTTCGACAAATACAGGCCCGAATCCTCAGTTACAAGCGCGGTTATCAGAATTACAAATCCAGCGCGACCAGGGCTTGATGAAGGCCCCTTGGGATTGCTTGGTCGTGGAACGCGTCCTTGATGAGGGCAGTGCCGTTTCGCCCGAGATTGCACCGCTTCGTGTGGTCGATACTCAACCGCCGCGCGTGGTGATTCGATTACCGCGTCGTGTGGCAGATCGTCTTCGCATGGATCAGTCGATTTGGGCGGTGGTCGGTGATCAAGCGGTTGAATGCCAGGTTGATTACCGTTCGGTCGAAGAGGTGGCGGCTGGCAGCAAAACCGTATGGTTGGCGATTCAGTCGGACTTAGAGCAAATTCCCTGGGCTTTTGGGCAGACGGTGGAAGTTCGATTTAACCTGACCAGCGATCGCGCTGGGTATTGGGTACCCCTGTCCTCGCTCAATCAGGATGCCAGTGGGCTATGGTCGCTTTACGTGATTGAGCGTCGAGTTTCCGGTGAACCATTAGTCGTGGATGTGTCACCCGATGTGGAGACGCAAACAGCAATGAAAAAAATCGTGAGTCTTCTGCAGTTACAGAACGACTGGGCCTTGGTAGATGGGGCGCTCAGTGACAACGAAATGATTGTGGTCAACGGGACGCATCGGGTGGTATCCGGCCAAGCGGTTCAGACGAGTGACGTGACCAGTCAGCTTGTCCGACCAGGTGTGGAGGTCGCCGACGAGTGATGGCAGCCTTCCTTTATCGCAACCCGCGATTGCTGATCTTGTCGCTGGTCGTGATCATCATGGCCGGTTTAGCAGCCATTTGGATCTTGCCAAGACTGGAGGATCCCATCTTGAGTCAACGTGTGGCCGTCGTCAGCACGATATATCCAGGAGCCAATGCCAGTCAGATCGAGTCGATCATCACTCAGCCGCTGGAGGAGTCCCTAGCGGGTGTCGCCGAGATCAAGCAGATTCGATCCAATTCGAGCGCTAATATTTCTAATATCGTGATCGAATTGGCGGACGCCGTTACGGATGTCGATCCAGTTTGGTCGCAGGTCCATGAGAAAATATTGGATGCCGCCTCTGCTTTTCCTCCCGGTTGCCAAAGCTCGGAACTGGAAGTGTTTCCGTTAAAGGCGTTCGCCTCCATTCTGGCCTTGGAATGGAAACCCGACGGGGTCGGCGACCTGAAGAGTCAGCCTATTATTATGCGTCGTTTGGCCAGTACATTGCGGTCTCGCATTTTGGCGATTCCGGGTACCGAGCAGGTCCGCACCTTTGGGGACCCGGGTGAAGAGATTGTGGTGGAAGTGGAACCGCGGACACTTTTTTCCACGGGACTTTCGGCCGCCGCGTTGGCTCAACAAGTCAAAGCCGGATTTTCCGAGCAGGCTACAGGTAGCTTACATTCGCAGGGGTCCAGTTTGATGCTGGATTTGAAGTCTGCGGATTTGGCGGTGGACCGTCTAAATGAAGTTCAAATCTCTTGGGGTCCGGAGCCTCAAAATGCGCCTCTTTCGGAACTCGCTGCGATTGAAAAGCGCACCGTGCAGCCTGCCCAGCAGCGGGCAATTATCAATGACCGCCCGGCCATCGTGCTGGGAGTCATGGTGGATAATGCGATTCGGGTTGATCAATGGGCTCAACAACTGGATCTGGTGATAGACGAATTCCGGGCGGATTATCCCCATGAGATCTCCGTTAATTCGCTGTTCTCGCAACGTCACCATATTGAACAACGGATGAATGGATTGTCGCAAAATCTTGCGATGAGTACTGCCGCTGTTGTGCTGGTGTTGCTGCTGTTGATGGGATGGCGCAGCATGATCGTGGTAGCGATGGCTTTACCGTTGTCCGCGTTGATGGTGTTTGCTGGGATGCGCGCGTTGGAGATCCCCATCCATCAAATGTCCGTCACGGGATTGATTGTGGCTTTGGGTTTGTTGATCGACAATGCCATTGTCATGGTGGAAGAGGTCCGCTCGCGTATTTATGCCGGGCATCCACCTGCCACGGCGATCCAACAGGCCATCCGACATCTCGCGATGCCGCTGTTCGGTTCTACCGTGACGACGGCCTTAGCCTTTTTACCAATCGCTACCCTGCCCGGTCCGGCGGGCGAGTTTGTTGGCACGATCGCGATAAGCGTGATTTTGGCAATTGCCGCCTCTTTTGTTTTGTCGATGACGGTGATCCCTGCCCTGGTGGGTTTGACCGATATAAAATCTAAAAATCGAGGTGTCATGAGCTATGGCTTGCGTTTGCCCGGGCTGGAATATCTCTACCGCCAATCGTTGATTCTGGTTTTTCGTTTTCCGATCTTAGGCGTGATGCTGGGATTGATCTTGCCAGTCGCGGGATTTTTCGCGGCGAGTCATTTACAGCAGCAGTTTTTTCCGCCCTCCGATCGACAGCAAATTCAAATCGAGATCGAACGTCCAGCCCGCGACACACTAGCGGGAGTCGAGCAAACGGTTGACCAAGTTCGCCAAGTGGTCGCTGCAGAGCCTCGGTTGGCTCAACAGCATTGGTTTTTAGGCGGCAGCGCTCCGACCTTTTATTACAACGTGGTGCCGAGGCGTCGAGGTACGCCTTTTTACGCCCAAGCATTTGTCGACGTGGCGGACGGTCAGTGGCCTCAGCAAGTGGTTCGTGATTTACAAACCGCGATCGATCAAAAAGT
>JAAEPL010000064.1 GCA_024232675.1 Planctomycetaceae bacterium | reverse complement strand
TCGTGATTACCTCAGATCGTCCGGTCGCGGAATTACGATTTGCGGAAGACACACTCTTCACAAGGCTGTCAGCAGGCTTAACCTGCCCAATCCGTTATCCTGATTTAGAAGGCCGCATCGAAATCGTTCGCCATCTGGCAACCACCCGCAAAGTAAGGCTGAGTGCCGACGTGGAACGGATCGTTGCCGAACGAATTGGCCGGGATGTCAGGTTATTGTCGGGTGCCGTGAATCGACTCAAAGCCATGACTATGGTTTGCGACGACACACTGGACATGGCAGCCGCCGAGCAATGCCTGGCCGATCTCTTTCACACGCAAAGCCCGATCGTTTCGTTGGCAAAAATTGAACGCGTCGTTTGCGACATCTGCGGCGTTGACTCCGATGAACTCAAAAGCAGCAAACGCATTAAACGCATCAGCACAGCTCGCATGCTGGCGATGTGGCTGTCCCGCAAATACACCTCTGCGGGACTTGCCGAAATTGGCAAATTTTATGGGGGCCGCAGCCACAGCACCGTGGTAGCTGCGGAAAAGAAGATTAACGGGCTATTACAAGCCGACGAAGCGATTCAGTTACGCACCCACCAAACGAGCATCTCCAGCGCTATGGGCCGTTTGAAACATTCGCTCGACGTGGGCTAATTCGCTGCTAGGCAATTCTCGTGGCCTTCGCTACGAAGCCGTTGACTCGGGTCCGCTAGCATTTTCTTTGTGTATTGAAGTTGACGCCTTTCCACAAACGCGCCACTATTCCCGACTGAAAACGCGGCCTAGTTTCTTTTTGCTCAAACATGTTTCATTTCCTCAGCGCACTCAAGCAATCGCTGCGGTATCGCTGGTCGATAGCCGGCGCCGTCATTTGCTCGTTAATGGTAGCCATGCTGTGGAGCGCTAGCATCACCACCGTCTTTCCACTGGTAGAGACCGTATTCGAAAGAAAAACGTTTCCAGAGTGGGCTGCGGAAGGCCTCCAAGAAGCTGAGGAGCGACGAGACAAACTTCAGCAGGAAATAACCGCGTTACAGGTTGAGTTGGCAGATTCCAACAAACAATCAGCCGTACCGATCCAAGCCGACCTGGCTAAAAAACAAGATTTTCTTCTGGCGGAAACCAAGGCGGTTGAGTGGTTCGGTGCGTGGCAGCCAACAATTGAACGGTACGCCCCGGCAACGCCCTTCGGCAGTTTACTGGCGGCGATGGCATTCTTGGTCATCGCCACGGCCATCAAGGGGGTGTTCCTTATTCTCAGCTGCCTCTGCGTGGCTCGGGTGGCCAATGGCACGGTGATGGACATGCGGCGCATTTATTACCGCAAAGCGATGGAGTTGGATCAATTACGTATCGACCGAATTGGCACCTCCAACATGATGACACATTTGGCACACAACATGATGTTGGTTAGTGGTGCCTTGACCATGTTCTATGGTAAATCGATTCGCGAACCATTGAAAATGATCACTTGCCTGTCGATTGCAGCCTGGATTTCTTTTCCACTATTGTTGATTTCGCTTACCGTAGTGCCCTTTGGCGCCATTCTGGTACACCGAGTATCACGAGGCATGAAGAATGCCACGCGTAAAGAAGTGGAGGGTATGGCTGACATTTTCGAGACCCTCATCGAAACCTTTGGGTCGATCAAGACCGTGCGCATTTTCAATCAGGAAAGCACGGAACGAAAACGCTTTAAGAGTAATTCCGGCATGCTGTATCGGATGGCCATGCGGATGCGTTTTTACGATGCTCTGTTGCGCCCAACGACTGAATTGTTGGGGATAGTGGCCATCGCTGTCTCCATTCTCGCTGGCGCTTGGTTAACCCTCTCCGGGTCACAGACTCTGTTTGGATTCACCATCAGTGAGCGGCCCCTGTCGCCAGGTGAGTTAATGTTGTTTTACGGCATGCTAGCTGGTGCCAGTGATCCCGCACGCAAAATGAGCGAGATTATCAATGTACTGGTTCGCGGGGGTACGGCATGCGAGGCATTAAACGATTGCTATGACGTCGAATCCAAAGTTACTGCTCCAGCTAACCCGACGCCGCTTCCCCTGCACGCGGAAGAAATTGAATTTGACAACGTTTTATTCGCCTACATGCCCCATCAACCGGTGGTAAAAAACGTCTCGTTTAAAATTCCCTATGGTCAGACGTTGGTTATTGTCGGTGAAAACGGATCCGGCAAATCGACCTTGGTTAACCTCCTAGCACGATTCTACGACCCCCACGTGGGCCGCATCTTGATCGATGGCGTGAATATTAGAGAAACCAACCCAAAGAAACTGAGACGCCAAATAGCTTGGGTCACTCAAGACTCGGCCTTATTCCAAGGCACCGTGTATGAGAACATCGCATACGGGACACGGAACCCTGACCGCGCACAAGTCATGGCAGCCGCTCGTATGGCCCGCGTGGATCAATTTATTGAGCAATTAGGAAACGGCTATGAGACACAAGTTGGAGAAGGTGGTAAGCAACTCTCAGCCGGACAACGCCAGCGAGTCATCCTGGCAAGAGCGATTGTCGCCGACCCTCAAATATTGATCCTTGACGAGGCAACCAGCCAATTAGACGGCCACACCGAACGACTGCTGCACGACTCCTTGGCACCTTTTATCAAGTCGCGGACCACGATCATTATCACCCACCGAATTTCCACGGTGGACATGGCTGATCGCGTGATTGTGATGGAAAGTGGAAAAGTAGTGAGTGATAGCACTCCCGAAGAAGCGGCAAATTCCTCGGAAAAATTCCAATTTCTGTTCGCAAAAAGCGCGTAGACAAAAAATATCCCTGTCTGCTATTTCACGATTAACTGCAAATCTGATATCTTTCGAATTCGCGAAATCAACCCCTTTGGCGTGATGGAACAAGGAAGTTCAAGTGGGCCTGTTGAAAAAATTTCGACAAAGTAGACACCAACGCATTAGTAACGCGCCAACGCTGTCCTTGCATTCTGGCAAACAATCTCCTGACGCGCCGCGAATACTTTTTGTATCGCATGAAGCCACCCGCACCGGCGCGCCCAAAATCATCCTCAACATCGTTCGACAGTTTCAAGAAAAGACAGACCTAAACCTGCAATCCATTCTGCATAGTGGTGGTTTTTTGGCTGAGGAATTCGGTCATTACTCCGAGGTCGACTGTCTTAATTTGCCGCGAGAATCGACTGAGGAATTAAGTCGTATCATCCGTAAAATCTGTCTTCGGCATAAAGATAACCCACCCGTTTTGGCAATTTGCAATTCCATGGAATCGCGGTTTATTGCCTACGAACTACAAAAGCAGGGTATCCCGGTCGTCTTTTTGATTCATGAACTACCTTCGTCTTACGAAGTAGAAGATTATGAAAAAGTCTATGCCTGCGCGGAACGCATCATTTTCCCTGTCGATGTTGTACACGATTCAACGCACGAAAAACTTAGTCTGCCCGCGGGCAAGTGTTCGGTCGTACCGCAGGGACTACTGAATCCGCAGTTCGCACAAGATCTTGATCGAGAACGCGTACGAAACCAAATCCGTCAAGAATTAAAATTGCCGGAGGATGCCTACATCGTTTTAGGATGCGGCACTCTCGATTTACGCAAAGGCATTGACCATTACTGCGGTGTTGCACGGACTTTATTACGAAAGAAAAGTTCGAAAAGACCCATCCATTTTGTATGGCTTGGCGAAGGCGATCGCTGGGCACACACCCCTTACCACTACGCAATGCTGGACGTCGAAAAATCCAACATATTTCACAACGTTCATTTCATTGGTGAACGCGAGGACGTGCAACCTTGGTTTGCCGGTTCCGATGTATTTGTGCTGACGTCCCGGGTCGATCCTTTCCCCTGCGTGATTCATGAAGCCATGGCAGCGAAGTTGCCTGTGATCTCTTTTGATTCATCGGGTGGAGCCACGCAATGCCTCAGTCAAGGTGCCGGATTAACGGTACCCTATGCCGATTACGAAGCGATGTCTGAGCGCATCTTGCTGTTAGCCGCGAACCAAGCGATTGCCGATAACATTCGCGAAGTGGCTTACAAGAAAGTCTATGACGAATTTTGCTTCGACAAGTACACGGACCACTTAATTCGTGTGGCTGAACAAACCACGCGGATACCAATAGCGCGTCAATCCGCTGCCAGCTTACCAGCTCAAGCTCAGGCAACGAACATTCGCCGCGCTGCCTAGCAAGACCGCGCTGCTCGCTTGGTCAATATTAGGCAGGGCGTTCACTGAGCAGGTTTCGATAAACCGCAGCTACCCCCTCAGCCATGCTGATATCCGAAAACAAGGTGCGTTGACGTTGCAGACCGGATGCACGTAAGTCCTGCCAAACGTATTTCTTCTCAATCAAGTCGATGACGCGATCCGCCAGTGCGGTGGCATCTCCGGGTTGAAAAATTAACCCATCCGTGCCGTTACGAATGGCCTGATTGACCCCCTCGACTTCCGCAGCAATGACGGGTGTGCCTAATGCCATGGCTTCGAGGATGACCATCGGTAATCCCTCACCAAAAAGGCTAGGCAATACAAACGCATCCATTTGTAGAAATTGCTCCGCCACGTCACTAACGAATCCGGTCCACTCGATCGCTTCGCTAAGTTCCAGGTCCCTGACCAATTGTTGGATTTTGGACTCGTAATCCGGCGTCTCAAAAGGGCCGACGGCCAATAGACGAACGTCGAATTGACGTTTACGCAAAATTGCCAAAGCCTGCAAAAGCACTTCGGTACCCTTGCGCGGCCGAAATAGTGCGGTCGTCCCCAGTGTCCAAGTTTGGGATGGTGTCTCTCTGACAGGCGGTGCCTGTACCACGGAAACACCATTAGCGACCGTCGTCAATTTCCCAGAAGGGTGTCCCAAGGAAAGCATATAGTCGCGAATGCTGTCGGAAACACAGATAAAATGATCGACCTGCTGAGCTGACCACGACTCCACGAATCCATTAATGCGATTAGCAAATGAGCGCGTAGAATCGCACCCCACGGGACTGTGTACATGATAGACGAGAGGGAGTCCCAGTTTACGCTTGATGAGACTGCCTGCCATTAACGTGCGAGGTGTATGAGCGTGAAAAATTTCGAAACGACCTCGCTTTGCCTCATTGGCAATCTTTCGGATCGTCCTGAAATCCACCTTGGATCTCATCGTGGTTTCAAAAAGTTCATTCTTGGATTGCCGTTTTTGCGGAAACAACTGAGGCTTGAGGCAAGCAAAGCCAACATCGAATCCGAGCTCTGGCAAAGTCATCCCCAACAGATCCTGCACTCGCTCCGCTCCGGAGTAGTGTTCGCCATTAATCAGGTGCAATACCCTTGGTAATACCTCCGCTGGGGAAGCAGGACCCGGCTTAGTGGATTTGCCCAAAGCGAGGGGTTGGTTCATGAGTTCGAACACAGATTAGGAAGGAGCGAATGACAACCGTTCCCCAAAATCTAGATCGCGTCGCAAGCCTTATTCACGCCAAATTGGAGATGCGGATTGCCAAAGCGAATTCATTCCGCCGCAAACCTCACGACCGTCACGACTGTTACAAAGCATCAGGTCACATGCGACGGGGAACAAGGTCAGTAACCGACGTCGAGGTTCGCACCCTGGAATGGACGGTACTTTGGGTCAGCCTTTTTACCACTGCCAAACACACCACGCCCACTGGCCTTCGTTCTCATCAACCCCTATCCGCAGACGAGTGAAGGTACTGGAATCAAGTGCTTGTAAATCTTCCATCAGTTGGTTGCCAATCCATTCCGCCAATCGTTCGGCGGTCGTATTGTCGACCGGCAGGAGCAGCACTTCGTTTTCGGGAAAGACCCATCTCCGCTTGTCAAACCGCACTTCGAAATGCCCATCCGCGTTGCTCACACGTATTTGCGGATGTTGGGAGGGTAATACGACGTGGTGATCTAATCGCGACGTGATTTTCGCTAGGCGATCCCTGAGCCAAATAAAGTCAATCACGCAGGCGTGTTCATCGAGCGTTCCCTGCACCTCGCAAGCCACTCGATAGTTGTGCCCGTGGATGGCCTCACAAATCACCGGATCGTTACCAAAGGTAATGAAATGAGCCGCGCTAAAAATCAGTGTTTCTTTTTCCAACGAAACTTCAAAATGCTTTTTCAACGCCATGCCCTCTTAAGATCAATCTCATCATTTACCAAACCCACAAAAATGGCCGCCGCAATTAAATCGGCGGTGGTGCCGGGATTTCTGCGATTGCCATCGGCGCGTAGCCAAAAGTCAAAATCAGCCAGGGCCTTTAACCAAGCGGACTCTCCCACCGCTCCCGAAGATAACACATGTCCTGCCATAGCGGCACTTTTCGCAGCGAGAGCCTCACCATTTTTGCGGGCAATCAGACTGTCGGGGTACTCATGCATCGACCTTAAATGAGCCTGAATGACAGCCTCAACCAGCGATTTACCGTTCATCAGATGCGTGCGAATTTCTGGCCATACGAAGTTTAAGACCTCGGAGAATCCATTGACGTACTGCCGAGCGATCATATCTCTAGATTCCGCCTGCCGCATCGCTGCAAGAATGTGCTCCGGCGGTTCAGCATTCTGGACATCAAACTTTGAGACTTTCCCCAAACCTCCGGGCTGACACAAAGCGATGGCCTGATAGATCTCGCGGCAATCCTCGGCCGTTGTATTCTCCAAGTATTGCAGAATCGATTGGCTTGTCAGTTCCCCGTCCGCCGCCTTGGCAACGGCCGCCAGCGGCGCCAACAAAAGAATCATCCCTAAATTGGTGTTTCGATTGACAACCTGAAGTGTGGATTCCACCGCCCGCAATACGGCAGACCCCAAAGCGAGTGAGGGAGTTGCGTCAAATACGGGTCCAATCGCAATGGCACTCAGCAAAAAATCTTGAAAACAGGTATCCGAAAAATCAGCGCTGCGGTGCACGTTCCCTGGCTTAGGAATACTTACTTCCAGAGTACAGGCCGTGGTAACCCATTGCCCGATAGACCAAGCTCGAGGATTCATTGGCAATTAGTCGGCAAGAAAATTCTTAACTTCTTCGATGACGCGTTCCGTCTTATCTTCAATCACATAATGGCCTGCCTCGGGAAGTTCGCAGACCTCAGCATGCGGTATCAACTCCCGGAACTTCACCAAACACTCCGGGCGGAAACACCAATCCTTCATTCCCCAAATCAGCTTTACCGGCCGATCCTGCAACCGAGTTAAACCGGATTCAATAGCGGCTAGTTTTTTCCAAGTAGCTTGATTTTCACGAGTGGGAATATCTTTGACAAATTCGTAGATCGCACGGCGATTCGACCAACTGTCATAGGGAGCCAACAAGCCATCTTTTACGGGCTTCGCCAACCCACCCGCTTGCTCTGTCGCTTGCTTGATGGCAGCTCTCGCAAACAGGTTAAAGCCCTGCAGAGCCACTTTGCCAAGCAGCGGTGTGCGGCAAACACGAATTCTCAGGGGAAAGAAGGGCGGCGGAAAAGCACCAGTGTTAAAGATGACAAAATCACGGTAGCGGTCTAAGTCCTCAAGCGCCGCTCCCAAACCGATCGCTCCTCCCCAATCATGCACCAAAAGGCTGATATCTCGCAAATCCAGCTCACGAACAAAATTTGCCAAATGCTCGATGCGTTGCGCGAGGGTGTATTCCAAGTCATGCGATTTTTCGCTTAGCCCACATCCGATGTGATCGATTGCGAGTGCTCTGTTTTCACCCGCAAACGCAGAGACCAGATTCCGATAATAAAAAGACCACGTCGGATTTCCATGCACCATCAGAATAGGTCGACCTTGCCCCTCGTCGATGTAGTGCATTTGGTAGCCACCCACATCAGCAAAATGGCTTGCAAAAGGATACTCGGCGAGTTGGCTTCGCCATTTCGGTAATTGCATTGCTTCGGCGACCGGGGATGGAATCATATTCAAGATAGGAAAGATCGACCAACCGGCTTGGGGATTACGTTTCAGGCCGTTGGGCCTCTGATGATACTCTTGTCGTATTGCCACCGCTACAAGGCGCTGCCTGACAATCTCTCAAACAGCACCTCACGAGTTTGGGAAAACTCAATCATCTTTTTCGAAAAACATGACGTGTTGCCATGGCAATTCGTCAAATTCTCCCACAAGCCGAAAGCCGTTAGGTTTGTATTCGCGAAGAATCTGTTTTTTGCTCATTTTATGCAGGGCCTTGATCGGTACCGTGGGATCTTCTTCACGGTATTCCACCAAAGCAATCCGCCCTTTGGGTTTTAGCGCTTTTCTCATGGCCGACAACATTAATTCTGGATAAGAGAATTCGTGGTAAACATCGACCAGCAGAATCAAATCACAGCTTTCTGGCGGCAATCTCGGATCGTGGTAAGAACCCAGCACGGGCATCACATTGTCGATGCCTTCTTTTTCCATTCGCCGCCTGAGCAGTTCCAACATTTCGGACTGCACATCCACACCAATCACGAGTCCCTTGTCACCGATAAGCTGGGCCATCTGCAGGGCATAAAATCCATTGCCACAGCCCATATCGCAAATGACATCCCCACGTTTGATTCCCAAATTGGTCAGCAGCATTGAGCAACGTTCTTCATTTTCACGCTCCTCACGGATTAACCACTCGGCGCCCGTGAAATGCATCGTGCGGGCAATAACGCGACCTTTATACTCGGTCCTTTCCTCTGGGATGGTACTTTTGCCATTTCCAGCTTCCTGACCTGAAACGTGACCACATGCTAACGATCCCCAAATCAAGATCGTCCCCATCAGCAAAATATTCTTTGTCATGTCCGTCTGCACCCCAAAACCTTAAAGATCAAAATCCGACACTATCGTTTTAACCGTTTGCTGGACTCGGCACCATTAACCCCAACCCGAGGTGCTGGGTAAACGCCCAGCAAATGGACGTCACATTCGGTTTAACCGTTAAAAGCATGGGTTTATTCAACAATCAGTTGACGCTTTTTTGTTTCCGAGCAAGATGGATCGCACGGGGATCATGCTCTGGGGACGGCTGCCTTTTATTGACGCACGCGATTTCCTCCAAGCACTACCATCCAACTTCACGATTTGCCTACCCGCTGTACGACACTCGCAGATATGAGCATTGCTGTTATCACCGGTTCCGCAGGCCTCATTGGCTCGGAAGCTGCCCGACACTTCGCCGCCCAAGGCTTGACTGTCATCGGGATTGACAATGACATGCGACGAGAGTTTTTTGGGGAGGAAGCCTCCACTCGTTGGCAAGTCGAAAGCCTGCAAAAATCGCTGGGCAACCGATATCAACATGTCGACGGTGACATCCGTGACGAGTTGCTGATCAAAAACATTTTTTCCGAATACGGCGAAGATATAAAAGTAGTCATTCATGCCGCAGCACAACCCTCGCTTGCCTGGGCGGCCAAAGCACCGTTGACCGATTTTACGGTGAACGCCAACGGCACGCTCAACATGCTCGAAATGACCAGGCGTTACGCCGCGAATGCTGTATTTATCTTCACCTCGACTAATAAAGTGTATGGTGACGCTCCGAATCAGTTGCCGCTGGTGGAAATGGAAACGCGTTGGGAGATTGACCCCCAACACGAATACCACGAGGGTATTCCTGAACACTTTTCCATCGATCAATGCCTGCACAGCCTGTTTGGAGCTTCCAAGGTCGCAGCCGATATACTGGTCCAAGAATACGGACGATACTTTGGCATGCAAACCGCTACCTTTCGCGGTGGCTGTTTGACGGGGCCCAACCACAGCGGAACGCAGCTCCATGGCTTCCTTGCGTACCTAGTTAAATGCTCCGTTACCGAGACGCCTTACACGGTTTTCGGTTACCAAGGCAAACAGGTGCGCGATAACATCCACAGTCACGACCTGATCAATGCTTTTGATCACTTTTTTCAAAAGCCACGCTGTGGAGAAGTCTACAACATTGGGGGCGGTCGCTTCAGCCATTGCAGTATGTTGGAGGCGATTCAGATCACCCAAGAAATATCAGGACAAGAATTTGAATTTGCGTATGACAAAAATCATCGCAAAGGCGATCAAATTTGGTACGTCAGCGATGTCAGCAAATTCCAATCGCATTATCCGAATTGGCAATTAACGCGAAATATTCGTGATATTATTCACGAGATTTACGAAGCAAATGTCGAACGCTGGCAGGAGCTTGCGGTGAAATGATAGACCGCGGCAGACACAATCTGCTAGGTGTCCAAATCCATGCGGTCGATTACGAAGCGGCTGTGAATCAAATCATGGGAGCGGCCCAGCATCGACGCCCTTTCGGAGTTTCCGCGCTTGCCGTGCAGGGTGTGATGACGGGTGTACTGGATTCGGAACATCGCCATCGCTTAAACCAATTGGAACTGGTTGTACCGGACGGCCAACCGGTGCGTTGGGGTCTCAATCTGCTGCACCAAATTCGTTTGCGTGATCGTGTGTATGGCCCCGACTTGATGCTGGAGGTCTGCCAAGCAGCAGCCGAGGCTGGTGTCCCGATCTTCTTTTACGGCAGCACCAACGAAATTCTCGGGCGATTAACCGATAACCTGCTGCAAAAATTCCCCAGCCTTAAAATCGCTGGGCAGAGAGCCTCAAAATTTCGCCAGCTCACGACGCAGGAAAAGCAGGAGGTCATCGCGGAGATTCGTGACAGCGGTGCTGCGATCACTTTCGTTGGCCTGGGCTGCCCGCGACAAGAGGTATTCGCATACGAGTTTCGAGAGCAACTCCAGATGCCCACCTTAGCGGTCGGTGCGGCCTTTGCGTTCCATGCTGGGAAACAGGCTCAAGCGCCCCCCTTTATGCAGAAAGCCGGACTGGGGTGGCTATTTCGACTGGCTCGGGAACCTCGCCGATTATGGCGGCGATACCTTTTCCTGAACCCTCGATATCTGTCTTTACTATTCCTGCAAAAGACGGGACTAAAAAAATATGATGCGGAAGACACCCAACCGCCTAACTCGGAAATGCTATACGGTTAGTTATCGAGACATTCACAGGCGGCCGCTGTCGCCCTTCTGCTTGGTAGAACCAACGGCCTCGCCACATCGTTTTTGAGGGTATTTCCCACCTCCCCGCGTTCTGCCAACTGGAAATCGGCTGCAATTCTGCTGCCTTCCCCGTCTGCTGAATTAAGGCTTGCCGGCGAACGCATGATGTCCGAAAATGGGTGCGGATATCATTTCTCAGCCTATACACGTCACTATGCTCCGTACTTTTCTACGTTCCAAGATTCATCGCGCCACCGTCACCCAAGCCGATCTCGAATACGAGGGCAGTATCTCCATCGATCCCGTATTGCTGGAGGCCGCTAAGATTGCCCCGTTTGAATTGGTTGACATTTATAATATTACGAATGGAAATCGACTATCGACCTACGCCATTGTTGGGCAAGCCGGCAGCGGAGATATTTGTATCAACGGTGCCGCAGCTCGTTTGGTTGATCCGGGTGATCGCGTCATCATTTGTTGTTACGGTCAATTTCAATTGGACGAATTGGCCGCCCACCGCGTACGCGTTGTGCACGTCAACGACGACAATGAAATCACGCAGACGACGATCAAAGATTGCTTAGAAAATCCGGTAACACCCTCGGCCTAGAACAGATTCCATGCCAGTAAACTACGCGAAACGCCGCAGAAGCTTCCGCAAGCTCTGCAAAGCCGCGGGGGCCGATTCGGCTCTCGTGACCAACGAAACCAATGTTCGGTACCTCACAGGCTTCACCGGCGATTCCAGCTTCCTTTGGTTTGACGACAAGCGGGAATGGTTGCTGACCGATTCCAGATACACCGTCCAATTATCTCAGGAATGCCCTGATCTGGAATTAATCAGCCGCGATTCCAAGATCAATATCTGGCAATTAGCTGCCCGCACGCTGGGCAAAGCGGGTACCAAAAAACTGGCCCTTGAGACGCACCACCTAACGAAACAGAATTACGACCAACTGGTCGATGCACTGCCTCAGGTGACGCCGGTGCCAACCAGTGGACTAGTCGAACAATTACGGGCTATCAAAGATAAATCAGAGCTGGCAACCATCAAAAAGGCGATCGCAATTGCCGAGCGCAGCTTTGCCGTGATCCGCTCCCAGCTCACCGAACAACAGACTGAAATTCAGATCGCCCACAACCTAGAACATCAAATTCGGGCATTCGGGGGCAGTCGCTGTGCCTTTGATCCCATTGTGGGCGTGGGAAAAAACGGGGCTTTACCCCATGGACGCCCCTCTGCCGACTCTCGGATTGGCGACGCCCCTTTCGTGTTAATCGACTGGGGTGCCCAATATGACGGTTATGCGAGCGACTTGACCCGTATTTTGGTGACCGCTAGAATCTCGCCGAAATTACGCAAAGTCTACAATCTGGTGCTGCAGGCCCAGTTGGCGGCAATTGGGCAGATTCGAGACGGTGCCAAATTAGCCGATGTTGACCGAGCGGCCCGAAAAACCATCGAAGATGGTGGTTTTGGGAAGAGATTCGGACATGGCTTAGGCCATGGATTTGGTCTACAAATCCACGAAAGTCCTTTCCTGACGCCTACGGCGACGGGAGTTTTGAAAACCGGTATGGTGATAACCATCGAACCGGGAATATACTTGCCAACATGGGGCGGCGTCCGCATAGAGGACGACGTGTTGGTCACTGAGGATGGATTTGAAGTCCTTACGAGTGCCCCCAAAGAAATCGATCAATGCGTAGTTTCCATGTGTTGATCGCCCAACAAGACACCCAACCTTGTGTTCTTAAACGCAAGAATAAAGTTGAAGTTATCCCCTTCATCTTTTTTAACTTTATCGGAGTACAACATGGCGGACGATAAAAATCCAGAAAGCGAAGTCTTCGATATTGATCGGCTTCGGAATTTGGTTGAGTTGATGCAAGAACACGACTTGTCAGAAATCGACCTGCGAAACGAAGCCAAACGGATCAAGGTTCGCCGTGGCGCAGAACCGACCTACGCGATGCCGGCAGTTGCCGCACCCGTGGCCGCGCCTGCCGCAGTGGGCGGTGCCCCCACGGCCGCTGCCGCCCCGGCCGAAGATGACAACACCACGGCAATCACGAGTCCTATGGTAGGGACCTTCTACACCAAGCCTAAACCGGATTCTCCCAACTATGTCAAAGTTGGTGATCACGTAGACGCCGACACCGTCGTCTGTCTGGTAGAAGCGATGAAGATGTTCAATGAAATCCCGGCCGGTATTTCCGGAACGATCGCTTCCATTCTGGTCAAGAATGAAGAACCCGTTGACGTGGGCAAACCGCTTTTCAAAGTGACCCCTGATTAAGCTACCCCAGCGAAAGACAATGCGAGGGCGAGTCTCTACCCGAGTCACTCCAGGTGACTCGGCAAGAGTCTCGCCCTTGCGGATAATTCCATCCTTTAACGAGCTTCCCTTTCATGTATAACCGAATCCTAATCGCCAATCGCGGAGAGATCGCCTTGCGAATCATGCGTACCTGCATGGATTTGGGCATTGAGACCGTGGCAGTTTTCAGTGAAGCGGATCGCGGAGCTCGCTACCTGGAGTTAGCCGATGAAAAATTTTGCATTGGTGGGGCCAAATCTGCCGACAGTTACCTGAAAATCGACCAGATCATCAGCGCAGCCGAGATCGGTAACGTGGAAGCGGTTCATCCAGGGTTTGGCTTTCTTGCAGAAAATGCCCATTTCAATGAGGTCTGTCGCGATTGCAACATCGACTTCATCGGTCCGACCCCTGACGCCATGCAAAAACTGGGGGATAAAAACACCGCCCGTTCCATGGCGCGGGCCGCCAAGGTACCCGTTGTGCCCGGCAGTGAGGGATTGATCGCGAGTGAAGAAGAAGCGGTAAAGGTAGCAGCCGAAATTGGATACCCCGTGCTGATCAAAGCCACGGCTGGGGGCGGTGGAAAAGGCATGCGAGTCGCGGCCAACGCACTGTCCCTCAAATCAGCTTGGCAACAAGCCACCACCGAAGCAGCGGCGGCCTTTGGAAATCCAGACGTGTACATTGAGAAATACGTCGAATTACCCCGCCACGTTGAAGTTCAAGTCCTCGCAGACAACCACGGCAACGTCGTGCATCTTTGGGAACGCGATTGCTCGACGCAACGTCGCCACCAGAAGCTGATTGAAGAAGCCCCCGGCCCAACGCTTCCGAAACATGTTCGTAAAGCAATTTGCGAGGCGGCGGTACGGATGGTGCAAAACGCGCACTACCAAAACGCGGGGACGGTAGAATTCATCGTCGACAAGGACCACAATTTTTACTTCATCGAAGTAAACGCTCGCATCCAGGTGGAACACCCCGTCTCGGAAATGGTCACCGGCATCGATTTAATTGAACAACAGATCCGGGTCGCGTCCGGTGAAAAACTGCCGTTCAAACAAAAGGAAATCCCCTGCAATGGGGTCGCGATCGAGTGCCGCATCAATGCCGAAGATGCCACGAAGAACTTTATGCCCATGCCCGGACGTATCGATGAAATTTGCATTCCTGGAGGGATGGGAGTCCGCTTCGATACCCACGTTCATGCTGGCTATAACGTGCCCCCGCATTACGATTCCATGATCGGAAAAATGATCGTGCATCAACCCACGCGGGAACAGGCCATTGCCACCATGATCCGTTGCCTCAAGGAATTGCGGATCAAAGGCATACCGACAACCGCTCCCTTCCAAATCAAAGTGCTGCAGCACAACGATTTTGTGGAAGGCAAAGTCGACACGAAATGGGTGGAACGCACCCAACTTTAAGCCCACCCTGAAGCTTCTGTCAGGCAAGTTTTCTACGCGAATCCCCCACTGTTTCGCGGTCTGCGCTGCGCGAGCATGTTTTGAGCGAATTTTTTTCGAAATTTGCAAGGGCATTACCGGGGTGATCAGGCCCCACTCTTGGCATTTGACGATCTTCGTAGCACCCTTGTTCAACGGATGTGAATCCGTGTGCATTACGTCGACTATTCCGCGGTTGGCTTCAACGATTTGCGTTCTTAGAATTTGCGAAAATTCGTATCACGGGAACACAAAACCAATGTCCAATACTCTCAATCCTCCCCCCAAGCAGCAACACGACTTCAAACGTGTCGCCATCCTTTTTGCCGGTGGACCCGCGCCGGCGGCCAACGCAGTCATCTCCGCGGCCGCTGCTTCGTTTCTTAAAGCTGGCGTGGAAGTCGTCGGCATTAAGAACGGTTACTCCAATCTGATCGATTTCTGCCCCGACAGCGGACTGCACGAATCGGAACAGTACATCAACCTATCCCACAAATTCCTCTCCCGGTCCCGCAACAAGCAGGGCATACTGATTGGCACCGCACGAGCCAACCCTGGGAAACAAATTCACTCTCCGGCCGATTTGCAAAATCCCGAAAAAGCACTGCCTTTGCAAAAAACCTATCATGCATTGCGCTCGATCGGGGTCGACGCCTTGATTTCCATCGGTGGTGATGACACGCTAAAAACAGCGAATAAATTCAAGCTATTCCAAGAGACCCTGCCGGAAGATGAGAAACGGATTCCGGTGGTTCACCTGCCCAAGACCATTGATAACGATTACCACGGGATCGATTTCACGTTCGGTTATTTCACGGCAGTGGAATTTCTTGGCTCAGAGATTCGTAACCTGATTCACGATGCCGAAGCTTGCAACGCCTATTTTGTGGCTGAGACCATGGGGCGCAGTGCGGGTTGGCTGGCATACGGCGCCGCGATTGCCGGAGAGGCCAGCTTGGTTATCAGCGTCGAAGACATCATCGGGGATTACCTGACGGAAGAAACCTATAACGATACCGCCGGTAATGCCGTTTCACGCAACGTGATGGACATCCAACGGGTGGTCGGACGAATCGTCAAACAGATGTTGGCTCGCGAAGAAGAGGGCAAGGAATTTGGGGTTATCGTC
Source organism: Planctomycetaceae bacterium (assembly GCA_024232675.1). Classification (GTDB taxonomy): domain Bacteria; phylum Planctomycetota; class Planctomycetia; order Pirellulales; family Pirellulaceae; genus CAJQPP01. Next base: position 533 of record JAAEPL010000064.1, on the reverse strand, counting down.
CTCGCAGAAGGCCTCGCCGAACTTCTCCCCTTTGAATTGATCAAAGACGCACCGCGCGATGATCACGGTCACATCTCCATTTCTGATGTCAACCTCTGTGAAGTTTTCACAAAAGCGATCGAAACCGAGTTTCAGGCCGCGACGGGTCGTTCGCGAAAAGTAAAAGGCTTGCAATTGGGTTACGAGTCCCGCTGTGCTAAACCCCACGCTTTCGACGTCATGCTTGGCAGCCAATTGGGCGTCGGTGCCTATCGAGCATTGGTCGAGGAACAACTTGATGGCGTCATGGTGACCGTATCAGGTCAATTGGATTTGCATTACGAGCCCTTCGAAAACTTGGTCGATCCAGAGACTTTAGTGACTCGCGTTCGGCATATTGAACCGGGCAGCGATTTCCATTTTTTAGCACGTTTTCTGGAAACACACGTCAACGAATAGACACTTGGCACAACGCGAAAGACACTTGGCACAACGCTAAACTAATTGAATTTCGTGGGCATTCGCCTTAACATAGGGAGGTTCGCTGCGGCCCG
>JAAEPL010000063.1 GCA_024232675.1 Planctomycetaceae bacterium | reverse complement strand
TCTGTATTCCAACTGCCATCTGCCAATTCTTCAATGATCAATCCGTAATTGCTTGTCGTACCATCTTCATAGATCAAATTACTCAAACTTACCGTGTTGTCGGAACCGCTAACCTGAGTCCAGTTGGTTGGCGACAGATCATCGTCAGGGCCAAAATCTACGCCCACCAATGCCTCACTTGCCAACTCGTCATCGTCTTGCACATCAGCGATGACACTGGGCACAACGAGGGAAGTCGCATAATTGGAATCTTGCGAGTCGGTGATTCGATTCGTAATCCGAGCAATGTGATCGCCTTCAGCAGCTTCGTCGTCTACGGCACGTACAAAGATGGAAGTTGCCGTAGTATTGGTTTTACTGATGATGAGTTCATCACTAAACGTCGCGTTATCCAGACTAATTTCGGTTTGAGAATCTGCATTAATGGTGAATTCCACCGGCGAGACAGGTACGGTATTTAAGGTAATTTCATAGCTGTCTTGGGCACCCGCTTCGCTGACATTTGTGCTTCCGCCCGATTGGCTGATTACGACGGCGGGATCGCCTTCAAGCACCACAATGGAGGCGTCGTTAACGTCAAAGAAAATATTGTCTACCGCTCGCACCATAATACGCCCGCTGGTCGTGGGCGTATTGGGAACGGAAATTTCTTGGGAACCGTCGTTGGCAACGCCAGCAGCCAAGACCGTATCAAAAGTTATTCCGCCATCTGCCGAAAACAGAACATCCACGGTCGCCGTGTTGATCGGTGCATTGGAGGTACCAGCAACATTCCAAGTGACGGTCTCGGCAGAGCTACCATTCCAGGTACTGCCACCGTTCTGAGAAGTGATTTCAAAATTTGCACCCGTATCTACCACGGTCACTGTCATGTCATCGGTTGCGATGCCACCAGCCGGTTCCAACGTGTTATCTCGCACCACAACGCGAAAATCCATATCGCGATTTGTGGTTGGTAGCGTCTCCCCTACCGCGGTTGTATTATTCAACAGATCCGATAGGCGGGGAAAAGTTCGCGTCGGATCGGTGGTTGGCAACCACACTCGGAACAAAGGGCTAGAACCATTGTCACCGGCATTCACATCCTGTTGGGGACCGAGATCTCTTTCTTCCCAACTGTAGGTTAACACGTCAGCCTCATCCGGATCATCGCCAACGGCGGTAAGGGCGAACGGTGTGCCTGCCGGAATAGTGTAATTCAACCCTGCCTCGACAGTCGGTTGCAAATTAGCCGTCGAAACGAGAGTCGCGGCCGCCCCCCCAGCGCCACTTGTGATCGTATCACGCATTTCGTCGATACTCACCGAGTGAAACATGTCATCGCTGTTGGATTGTAAATCATCATTACCACATATCCCGGCGTAAGCCTGGATCGTGGATCCGCTGCCCGGTTCGTACGCGGCCCCGCCACTGCGGTTGCCAGAGCAACTGCCACTGTCTCCATTGAAGGTATGCCGACCGCCGTATTGGTGACCCATTTCATGGGCCACGTAATCGATATCAAAAGGGTCTCCCACGGGTGCACCACGGCCGGTTACCCCACGTGCCTTTTGACCGCTGACTCCGATCACGCCGAGACCTGCGACGCCACCACCGCCAGTACTAAAAACGTGCCCCAAATCGTAATTGGCATCCCCAATGACGCTATCCAAGTTGGCTTGATTTTCACCCAGCATGGAAAATCCACTGCTGTTGGTGTAAGGATCGGTACCCCCATCTACATACACAATTAAATCGTTATTGCTCACCAAAATCATCCGCGCGGCAATGTCACGCTCGTAAATTTGATTCACACGATTCATTGTTGTCACGATCGCCGCCAACCCGGAGGAAACAGTACCGCCATGAAATTGCGTGTATTCGCCGGTCGCAGCCACAGCCGTTTCGAACGTCCGCAGATCCAGCCCCGCGGCAAAAGAGCTGCGAGCACCACCGACGGTATTCTCTAGCTTGCCGCCCGGCCTTTCACGATGCCCGTCATCATGATTGTCTTCCAACCAATTGCCGTCATCGCCGACCAAACCGAGTTCATCAAATACTTCATCGCCTGGTTGCCTCAACGCATTCGAGCTTTCATAGGAGGCGTAGAACTCTTGCTCAAGATGAAAAAATGGATCTATTAACCACGTTCCTTCAGAGCTCAATACCTGAGCATGGAAACCATGACTCGTTACATCCATCCGCAGCGTCGAGCCCGGGTCATCAACACCGACTCCCCGATAGGTTTTGATCCCGGGAAACTTTTTGGCTAATTGCTCTGCAATAATGGGCGATTCCACTACCTCAAATCGCTGAAAATCTCCATCAGGTGACGGCAGGATCATCGTGATTGGTTGTGCGGCTGCTGCGGTGGACTCCAACGGGGCTTGGGCTAATGTGCGAATCAACAACGTCTCATGCACGTCATACATCAGCAACTCGCTCGCTTCCACATGAATGCGGTCACCCGAGTCATCGACTTTATCTGCGTCGACCATTTGCCAAAGTTGGGAGGGAGCGTACGGAACGCCGGGAGAGAAATCGGCCGCTAGGAGGCGCCGATCTTCCAACTTCTCGAAATGAAACTTACGGTCTCGGCACTCCCAACATCCTGTCAAGCCATTTCGATTGCGTTGCATCCTGAAACCCTACTGCAGAAATAAAGAAGAGAAAAATCGACCGAATGGTCAGAAGGTCACGCGTATGCATACCGCGTCTTCGATCCCCCCAGACCGATCGTCATTATTGATTACAAAACAATAAAATGAAAGCAACTTATAATAATGCACGTCCTGCGAAATACGCCATTTGCTGTTCGCGTGCGAGCTACTCTGGGATGGGGTAACCGAAATACTCCATAGCGGGTCCACACATTTTTCTGAAAATCTCTTTTTGTGATGTCGTCCACAGTTCCCAGCGTTGCCGTCTCGACCGTAAATCCGTTTGGCGACTGGCATTTTCCTGCTCATAGACCGTCTTATTAAATTGGTGTTGCAGCACGTAGTCCGCACTCGCCTCCACCGGATCGAGGCCTGCCGATTGAAAAACAGTCGTGAAAGCCATACGGCAGGCAGCCTCTTCTAGAAGATCTTCGTGACGAAACAGGGTAAAGTCGTGCCGATTCTCTCCCCATTCCGCCATTTCCTGTGCCGTTTTCCAAGCCAAACAGTGTTCTTCAAAAGAATGTTTCCCTAAAGAGCGGTGTACCATCCGCGAAGCCACCACTTCCACGCCATGACGAACAATGTTCACAAAATGGATTCCGGGAAAGACGGAGGTAGCGAATTCAGCGGCTTCTGGGTTCATGGCCGAAAACGTAGATAACACTCGTGGCTTCATGTCCGATGATTGCTCGGACGCGGGAAACAGCAAATCCAAAAGCATCCTGCGAAAAATCAAATCATGCTGCTCCCTCGAAACCACCATTTGTCGAACGCGGGAGGGCATCGTGCTACTGGCGAATCCAGCCACCAGCACATCTTTCATAACATTGCTTTCGACACGGTTCGACAATACGGCTGGATGCTCGGCCAGTGCCTTCGTCAAAACCGTTGTGCCAGACCGACCCTGCCCAGTCACTAACAACCAAGGCGTATTTTCCTGCGGATGCGTCGCCATCACGTTCTTCCCCGGCTTGTCAGCCAATTATTTATTTCCGCAAAATGCAGCAGCACGATTTTGTTTCGCCGCCATCACATCATTGAGCGTTTTCAAATCGATACAACGAGTCCGCGGTTCGTACGTAGAGTGTTCGTCCAAAAGCTACCGGGGAAGCCATGATTTGGGAGTCCAAAGTATTTTCAGCCAAAATCACGAGTTCCTTCTTGTTGGGCTCAATCACAAACATTTCACCATCATGGTTACCCACGTAAATTTTCCCATCAGCCAATAGGGGCGAAGAGGAAAAGCCACCGCGTAATCGCGACTGCCAGTAACGCGTCCCCGTTTCTGCATCCAGGCAAGTCATAATGCCGCGGTCATTTACGAAATACACGGCCCCATCGATCACGATAGGCGAAGGCATATTAGGAACTTGCTTACGATAGTCCCATTTTATATTGTCTTCTGAAATGGGACCCTCAGCGGAAAAATCGATCGCCATTATTTTCGATTTCCCGAAACAGGTGCAGACAAAAAGTGTCTCCCCATCAGTGACGGGTTGAGCCACATTGGAAAATCCCAATTGGCCATAGCTGACTTTCCACAACTCCTGGCCCGTGTCCGGTTCATATCCGTACACCCAATTAGCACCCGGTGAGATCAATTCATCTCGTCCGTTGCGTTGTGCGATGATGGGGGTGCAAAAAGCTTTCTTCATCATCGGGCTGGGATCCAACTTACCAGTCCGCTCTGTTTTCCAAACTTGCTCGCCGGTTTCAGCATCCAAAGCGACTACGAATTGTTGGTCGCAACCATCGCAATTGACAATTAATAAACCATTGTTCAAAACCGGTGACGAGCCAGGCCCCGCCTCGTGTTCCAAAGGGTAATTTTGCGTCTGCCAAACGACCGCGTTGGATTTCCGCTCAACCGCTGCCGTCCCAAACGTCCCGAAATGGAAGTAAACATGCTTATCATCCACAACTGGCGTGGGTGAGGCAAAACTGTTCAACGAATGAATAACCGGCGGATTATCCACTGTAAATAAATCCACCTCAGCCACAACACGTCCCGTCTTTCGGTCCAACCGCAACGCTTTTAAGTCCACGCTTGAAAATGCAGACAGCCCCTGCCGATTTTCGTTGTCACGTTTCCTTGCCTCCAACTCTTCCGGCGTTGCCTTGTGCTCTACCGCTGTAGTCAACCAAATTTGATCATCCACAAACACCGGAGAAGACCAAGCTCGACCGGGCAGATCAGTTTTCCAGACTAAGTTTTTGCCGTCGTCAAATTGACTGGGAAGATCGCTCGCGTCGACTGCGTGGCCACTGCCGAGAGGACCACGAAATTGGGGCCAATGAATCGACTTGGATTGGGCGGGTAGCAGCGGGCAAAAAATTGCTGCCATCAGCAATGCCATGACAAGTTTTCGAAGCGCTTTCATGTTTTCCTCGAAGTACAAAATGCAAAACCGGCATCCGATCCATAGCTCTTTTTATTACGAAACCCGCGCGGCTTCCAGTCGGGTGGCTGAATCCCTCGGCCCTTCTCTCAATCCAGCCACCCTAGTTTAGTGGATGAAAATGAAAATTCATGGGTTTCTCTAACGACTTATTCCATCAGGGAAGCACTATTTCTTCTTTGCAAAAAGGAAAACCAACCCAATCACCGCCTAGCTCACAGAACGGGTTGCCCCATCTTTCACATAGCGTGTCCATCGTGTTATGGCATAAATCCCCAAGGCAGGCCCCAGTGCCAAAACAGCAAACCCCCATCGCCAACCCACAGCCGCCTGCATGACCGGAACCCATTGGATGGTGAACGCAGTTAATAAAAACCCGAGAGACGTTTGCAACGAGAGGGCCGTACCGACAGCATGCTGCGGGGCAACTTCTGTAACCATTGCGCTAAATTGGGCCGAGTCGGCGACAACAAAAAACCCCCAGATCATCGCCAAAGCCACAATTACCCAGAATGGACCGCCGTAAAAAAGACCAATCGTTACACAACAAACACCGCTTACCAACATCGAAAAATTGACCACTAAAGGACGTCCCAAGCGATCGGCACAAAGCCCGCCTAACACACACCCTAAACCGCCCACAGCAATCGCAGCAAACGAAGCCAAGTCAACCATTTGCGGGGTCACGCCCTCGACTTGGCTGGCCGCGGCTGCCAAAAAAACGGGAAGCCAGGTCCACATGGCATAGAGTTCCCACATGTGACCTAAATAACCGAACGTGGCCAAACGAGTAGGCCGATGCTTTAGCACTTCACCCAACCTGGCCCAATCAAAAGGACGACGGGTAAATGGAAAAGGCCCGGTTCGATAGAAAAGACCAACTAAGGCAGCCGCCAACAAAGCAGCCAAACTGGAACCGAGAACGACAGTTTGCCAATCGCCTTGGCCCCATTGCTTCAAGAGGTAAGGACTGGCTTTGCCGACCGTTAAAGCCCCCACAATGGTGCCGATGGCAAGTCCCCTGAAATCGCGAAACCATGTGGCGATCATTTTCATGGCAGGCGGATACACTCCCGCCAAGAACATGCCCGTTAAAAACCGGCACACTAAAGCCAAAATAAAGCCATCGCAAAACACCAAACCGTAATTACTAATTGCCGCTAAGACAGCGCAAGATGCAAACAATTTGCGGTTATCTATCAGGTCCACAACGTTGGTGAACGCCAAACAGGCTGTACCAAAGACGAACCCCAATTGCACGACGGTCGTCAACCAACCCGTTTGGAAGCTGGTCAATTGCCACAACTCTGCAAGCGGCCCCGTGACAGCGCTGGCCGTCATCCACAACCCCATCCCCAAACACTCAGCCAAGGCCAACAACAATAACATCCACCAACGTTGCTTCCGTGAATGCATCATGGCAATGGTTGAAGATGTTAGGGTGGGACTTAACGGCTCAAAAGACTTTCAAAGTTTATACACTTTGATGGCAGATCGCTCAGTGGTCGATGGTGATCGCACGCCACACACCACCTAAATTTTCATCATCCGTGGAGATGCTAAAATCGGATTGCGGAGCATTGGAGACCGAGGATGCCAGACCTTCCACCTTATGCCCGTCGATCGTTGACAAGACCTCTAACGCAGCACATCGCTGGAATTCGAAGCGGCCTGCAACTTCACCGGGAACGAACTTTCCAGCCCGGAATACGACGGAATAGAATGGGCCGTTCCCACCGGGATCCTGTGTCGCGACCGATAGCAAGGAGAAAGAACCATCCGACATTTTGGTTAAATGAAGTGCCGCACAATCCCGCGCCTGCAGCACGGATTTGTTGACCAGCGGGCTCTCACCCCAGCGGTTGAAATGGTACTCCTTGAGGTCAAGTTGGCCCCATACCAGCGTACCGAGTTTGCGCCCGTGTGCGGTCTCTCCACCGCGTTCTCCAAACGCCAAAACTAAGTTTCCCGCAGCTTCAAAACAGACCATACCAGCTACATTGTCTCCGCTGTAACTAGCCTGATCTGCATTCAACTGGCGATCATAAATGCGCATAACCCCATTCACAATCAACTCGGGATCCTGCGATTTTTCTAAATTGAGAGTCACGTGAAAGACGCGACCATACTTGCCGTGGTAGCACCCACTCTCCGCCAATAAAAACTCATTGGTTCGACCGGGTATTTTGCAGCACGCCTCTAAATCACTTGGCTCGTCCTCACTATCGCACCAATCCATGACCGTTACAGGCTGGACCTGCACACCGTCATTTCCAGTGAGATTTAGCAACATCACACGGCAACCGGATTCGACCGGTGTCTTGCGATCCGTCACCGCTAAAAAGACGTTATCCGAAACCATAGCCAAGTCACTGTAGTCTGACGTGGTCTCCGAACTCTCAACCATCGGAGTCGGTTCAGCAACTCCCAAGATCAACAGAAAAGCAATTACAGTCCCAAAAGCCACAGCGCCCTCAAAATCCTAATCCAACAAATAACAGCCACGCCAGTTCAAGTGACTGGCGGATCCTCGCGTTCGATCTGCATTTTGGGACTTTGTCAAAAAGCCTGCAAGGACTGGTAAGAGGCAATTACTCAGAATCGCTAATTCTTAACATTACCGGGCGACTAGGTTTCATCCGCAGCGAACTCTTCGGCCGTTAAATCGGCGGGAGCAATATCGTTGGCCTGACCGGCCTCCGCTTCAGCGACTCGCGTGGCTTCGGCCTCAGCTTGGCGCTTTGCCACACGATTCCTCAATCGCTGGATATCCTCTTTCAAATAGGAAACTTCTTCCATTTTCAATTCGAACTTTTGTTCTAGTTTTTCTAACCGCAATTCTGGATTGCGATAGAGCAGCATCTCAATTATTTCCAAGGCCACAAAAGCACGCCACAACCTCATCCCCAGCCCACGCAAACGGAAAACCTTAGCTGTTCGCGACAGTTGATTAATACGTCCCACCGAACCCAAACGCATCATTCTCATAAATGCCAACATGGGCAACAGGATGACTGCTAAATCAATCCAATGTTTTCGGGCATAGGCAATTTTGGCACGCACGACTTTTATCATGAGCACAAATTCGAATGTAAAAGCGGCCCAAATAAAGGCCTCCGCCATGGCCATTACGACGCGCCACCCCAAATTCCGGTCAACGAAATCGCGGTAAAAAAATTCCACAATGATGATCGGCAGCACCATCAATGCGACGGCAATCATGGGAACGCTGAATTTGCGTGCCAGCTTTCGTTCAAATTTCTTGTTTACTCGCCCCCACCCTAAACCGGGAAGCCAAATACTCGCGCCCAACACATGATCGCGGCAACCGATCCGCGTTATGGGCAAAATACAAAACCAGACGTGTTGCTTGAGAAACCTGCTACCAGCCATCCAGTGGATAAAAGTCTCTATCCAAAAAAACGGATAAAGCACAGCAATTCCAATGAGCGAGCATTTGACAATGAAATCGTCATGCTCAAGGTCGTCGAGATAAATCAAAGTCGCAAAAAAACTTAGCGTCAATAATGCCAGACAGAACATCGGCGCAGCAAACGCACGATCAAGCCGCCTGGAAATATGACTCTGTTCTTGCATCGATCGCACTTAAAAGAAGAGAAGCAGAAAAACCTCTGGTAATTGAAACCGGCCGGACCCCCAATCGGAAAAAACCCGATCGCCTATGGTTCTATTCGTTATTCCATCGCATTTACTGGGATTTCTCTGCAAAAAGGAAGAAAACTTCGGAAAATCGCAGCCTTTCCCTGCCACCGCACACGACATCTTTTTATGAAAACGCTGGCAATTCGTATAGCTCATTCCGTGAGTCCGAAGGCGGTTCAGCTTGGCGACAGAAACCAAGATTCACTCTTCTCCAGAACGCTCTAGTGCAGCCGAACTGATGACATTGATTCGACGGAATCTAGAAATCACAACCGTTCCCACGAAACCGGATCCCACGATCAAACCGACCAACCAAAGCGGGCCATCTTGAAACTTCCACAAGTAAAGCGAGCTTAAAATTATCGCGGTCCACATCATCCCTATCGCAATGACCTTAGCCCGCCAAGGCATCTCCGCCTGACCATCGAGATACCGATGAAAGGGAGAAAAAAATCGACTACGCACCAGCATACGCTCTAGCCGAGGACTACTTTTCGTTAAGCAGATCGATGCCAGGATTAAAGGACCGGTCGTCGGAATCCCAGGGAGCACTACCCCAATGGCTGCTAGTAGAACCAACAACAAGCCAAGCAGGGCCAATAAGAATCTGCGAATCGCACCCAATTCTGGCCGTTCGGTCTTCGGCGATTTGGTTGGGGCAGCAGACAACGCCCCGTCGTTCGGGTCAATTGGCTTATTCTTGGATTCCGTTTGATAACGACTTGTCACCGGTTCCCACTAGGGATTTGATTATGCTCATTTATAGAGGACCTGAGACTTGTCTTGGTGCGGAAACTGTTCGTTAAGACGCCAACTGCCAACACCGTGACACGAGAAATCATTCACGTCACGCAGGTCGCCTCAGAATATACCGCAAGATCGCGTGGATCAGCCACTCACTTTTTCAAATTCCCGAGCTTAACGGATCCCCGATCTCAAGAACGTCCTCTATTTTTGACAGGTACTGGGTATTTCCCGTAAAACTGATCGGCAGGGCGATTGTATTTCCGCGCTGGTGGCTTCTTTTTCGGTGTCGAATCGTTGGCTTCTCCCCCACAATGGAAACACCTGCCCCGTGATTTTGCAACGATTACCGATGCTGCCAAACTGGTCTAGAGTTATATTAGGCGAATGAAACACCTCCATCGCACATGTTTTTTTGTAATTTTGGCAGGCTGTACAGCGGGCCTCTACATTGCGGCTACTTTTGCAACCGCGGCTGATTCTGCCGATCCGCTAATCAGCGAGACGGTTGTCAAATATGAGGACGAACTACCGGAAACGGTCTCCTTCAATGCCCATGTCCGCCCGCTCCTTTCCAATGCTTGTTTTGCCTGCCATGGGCCTGACGATAATGCCAACCACAGTGGAGTAAGGCTCGATACATGGGAAGCCGCTGTCAATGAGGCGGGTGTCATTGAGCCAAATGATGCGGCAGCGTCCAGATTGTATCAGCGTCTGGTAGATGCG
>JAAEPL010000062.1 GCA_024232675.1 Planctomycetaceae bacterium | reverse complement strand
CAGGTTACAGGGGGGCCGGAATATCGCGTTTCTTGAACACACGATAAGCAGTAACAAAGAAAATAGCGGCCCCACAACCTAACAGTAAGTTGTGTCCTAATTGCCCAAAGCCCTGCCACTGACCTGCTTCATCAAATCGCATGAGTTGCCAAAACGCGGCAGGGTCCGTTTCGCACAGCTTGATCGATAACTCGGGTTCATACAGCGAAAAGAAAGTAAACCACTCAGCCCATTGGAATGTCTCAGACGACATGCCGAGAATTTTGATCATCGCGGCAACCATATAGATGGCCACTACCGCCCCCAACGTTCGCCAGCGGAAGCGGTCAAAAGCCGAAAGCAGCGCCGCCAAACCGGCGATGAAGCATCCGAGAAAAAAGAGGTTTGCCAAACCCGGAAAAAACACGGAAGCTCGCACATGTTCCGACATCGGTTCTTCGATCAATTCGACCTCCGGTTGCGGCATCAAAAATGCAAGTGGCCCGAGAGTCTGCTGCCATCCGCCACTGACCTCCGCCGGAACTTTGACGTTCGTCATCTGAATCGCTAACCACATTCCAAACCAGACGATTGAGACCAAAGCCAAAACGCCAAGCAGCGTGACAAAGGAGTGCACGACAAACGCTTGCTTCCGGCTGATAGGTTGAGCAAGAAGCATTTCCATGGTGCCGCGAGATATCTCCCCGCTGACCACGTCCGACCCACGCACGATGGCCCAGATCGCAATCATCATGATTAAAAAAGGTTCATCGAGAGCCAGCGCCGTTCGCCCCACGTAGGAGATCAACCACTCCACATCCACCGCTGTGAAGTTCAACCACTTCTCAGGGATTAGTGCCAGTATTTGTTGAAACGAGCTGGTATCCACCTCGCCAACGATGTGCACTCGAAACCAGGCGAATGAAAAGACACCCAAGGCAATGGCCACAAACAAAATGGCACTTTCGGAAATACATTTTCTCCACAGCGCTTTATTCATGACTGGGGTAACTCCAATTCGGAACTTTCATCTCGATGAAATTGATCGTAAACGCTTCGCAAGCCGACAGGCTGGACGTGTACGTCCTGTAACGGCGAATTTGCCAACCATTGCAAAATCGAAGACAACTCACCGGGCGTTTCAATCAGCACTTTGCTGTCCCCTTGGTCGACTACACTAATCTGATCTCGCAAATCATCCGGCACGGGCAACATTGCCTCGCCAGCCCGCAAAACGGCATGCACACGATGCTGCATCTTGAGGTCTTTGAGCATTTGCGTGTGCACTAATTTCCCTTTGCGAAGAATTCCCACTCGGTCGCAAGTATCCTCCACCTCAGGCAGCACGTGCGAGGAGAATATCACCGTGCGGCCGGCCCGCTTGGCCTCTTTGACCATTTCCATGATTTCGCCCCGCACACTGGGATCGAGGTTGGCAGTCGGTTCATCGAGAATTAATAACGGGGAATCGACGGCCATGACCACTGAAAGGGCCAGCTTTTGCCGCATACCCGTGGACATAAAAACCACCCAACGCGAAAGATCCAGTTCCAACCTCTGGGCGATTTGATTGGCTCTTGTCAGGTCGGTATCCGTCCGCACGCCGGCAAAAAACTTCAACACGTCTTTACCACGCATCGTGCGGAACAAACGGGCGTCGCCGGGCAAATAGGCAACCTTCTTGTGAGCCTCCACGCGGTCGCGATAACAATCCAAACCATCGATGGAAGCGCTCCCCGATGTGGGATTAAGGAACCCCATAATCAACCGCAACAAAGTGGTTTTCCCCGCTCCGTTGGGCCCCAATAAGCCAAACACCTCGCCTTTGGATATTTGCAAGGTGCAAGAATCAAGCGCGGTCACTTCTGTGTAACGCTTGGTCAGTGAATTGGTTTCAACAAAGTTAGCGGACATTAAGCTTCCAGAAAGGGCGGGGGCTTCATCGACAATGAAAGTGAGTCAGGCAACGTTTCAACAGGTTGGGAAGAGAGTCCCTACCGGACCGGATCCTTTCCCATGAGACGGCGTAATAGTCCAATCTGACCCGCATGTAGCATTTCATGATCGCCGGCAAATAACAACGCGCCATATCGCGTGTTAAAGGTTGACCAAGGCCGATCAATTTCTTCGTTCAATTCCTCGTCTGAAAATTGAGTCAATTCCAAAAAGGACTGCTCGTGGACCCGATCGAGTGTTTCCAATATTGCTTCTCGACTGGGGTAAGCGGTTCTCTGGCTGGAAGGGGTCGTTCCCTTGGCAAAGGTCTTTCTGAATTTGCCAGACATTAAACTGGCGTCTTCGGTTTGCCTGCCGCGTTGTCGGAATAACATCAGCCCATATTGGGCGAAGGCTAAGTGACCCACTTGCCAAGCAATGTGACTGACCAAAGGCGAAGGCGTCCAAAACCAATCTTCCTCGGTCAAATCCTGCAGCATCGTCATCGTGTACTCCCGGGCTGACAACATATGCCGTCCCGCAATCTCACGTCGACCGCCTAACGCCTTGACGCTTTCCAACAACGCCAAATCTACTGCACTTGTCTCATTCATGAATCTCAAAAACCCCTTCGATCTCGACAGTCACTCCTAACGGTAAAGAGCTCATCCCTACCGCACTGCGAGCCCCGACACCAATCTCCTCACCAAAGACGTCCCGATACAGCTCACTGCATCCGTTGATGACTGCCGGATGCTGCGTGAAATCGCTCGTGCACCAGACCATACCGAATAATTTCACTACACGCTTGATCCGATCCAAGTTTCCGAGGTCGCGTTGAAGTGTCGCCAGAATCGTCAAACCGGTTTGCTTGGCTGCTTCATAACCGGCTTGCTGGTCAAGTTCACTACCCACACAGCCCGTGATCATCGAACCGTCTGTATTAAGAGGCACATGCCCGCTGGTCATGCAGAGGTTTCCCACCATCACCGAAGGCCGGTAAACCCCCACTGCTTTTGGGGCCGGTGGTAGTACCAAGCCTAATTCTTCCAGTCTTTTTTCAATGCTCACAGCTTGCCTCGATCCTCATATCATCCGATTGAATTTTTTTTGCCGAACCTGCTCCCCACAATGTAGGGGAATCAGCAAATGACTTCTATCCGCTATTCCAAGCTCGCCAGGGCACTGGCAATACTTGCTTCGCCGGAGACCGGCAGTTCGCAGTGAAAATCACGGCACACATAGAGCGTCGGCTGCTCATCCAGAGAAACTTTTCCTTCGAGAATGACGGCAAATGGTGTATTTGCGGCTTCGAATGTGCCTGACACCACGACCCAAGCAGCTTCCCACGGAGCCTGTTTTTTCAGGCGGTCCAAGACCCGCTGATTGGCGATATCATCGGCTCCTTGGACTAACACATAGGTTTGCACCGTATGCAAGCCAGTATCGATAGCAAGCAGGGACTGACTCGCTGCGTTGGCAGCTCGGTTCAACAAAGGGACGGCTCCCAGAGCTGCGCCCATTCCCACCTCTACCATTTCGGCATCGCCTGTCATTTGCCCCAAACGTATCAGCGCAGTGGCTGCCATGGCATTTCCACTGGGAACCGCAGAGTCCTGAAAATCCTGTGTGCGAGCAACCAATTTCTCATGATCATCAGCGGTGAAGTAAAAAGCATTATTTTCGGCGTTATAAAAATGCCGTTTCATTAATTCCGATAATGCCACTGCACGATTGATCCACTTCCCATCAAAGGCAACTCGATAAAGTGAAACAAAAGCATTGATCAAGCAAGCGTAATCATCCAGGTACGCCGTCAAGCTCGCCTGACCGTGTCGACTTGAATGCAGCAAGCGACCATCCTCTTGCCGCATGTTATGCCAAATAAAATCGCCAGCTTGTTGAGCCGCCTCTGCATAGTCCGCTCGTTCCAACAAGACCGCAGCGTCGGCAAAAGCTTCGATTGCCAAACCGTTCCAACTGGCCAACACTTTATCATCAAGCCCTGGTCGGATGCGTCGATCTCGCACCTCCAGTAACTTTTTTCGGGAATCGCGCATCTCAGCCATCAGCGCCGTCTTGTCCAATTGATGCCGTTCGGCAAAATCAGCGAATGAAAGAGGCAGGTTGATAATGTTGCGACCTTCAAAATTTCCGGCGGGCGTGACGTCGTACAACTGACAAAACCGCGTTCCCGCATCCTCACCCAAAACGTCCCTAACTTCCTCGGGCGTCCAAACGTAAAACTTCCCTTCTTCACCCTCACTATCAGCATCCTCGGTGCTGTGAAAACCGCCCCCGGAATCTCTCAGGTAGGCCAGTAAATAGTCGAGCGTCTTTTCACACATCCGAGAATAAAACGCGTTGTTGGTGAGTCGCCAAGTATGCACGAAGGCCCGGGCGAGTTGGGCGTTGTCGTAAAGCATTTTTTCAAAATGGGGAACCAACCACCGCGCATCAACACTGTAACGCGAAAAACCACCAGCTAAATGATCGAAGATACCACCATAGGCCATTCGCTTGAGAGTCACTTCCACCATTTGCAAGACCTCGGCCGTTTGCGGAGCGTCCCAAACATGCTTGGTATCTTGCGTCTGCCGTTCGTACATCCTCAACAGCAGCAACAAGTCCATAGGATGGGGAAATTTAGGCGCAGTGCCAAACCCTCCGAACGTGCTGTCAAATTGGTTGTGCAACACCTGAACCGCTGCCTGAAAAACTCCTCGATCAAAGTCATCGAGCGATTGCCGATCCGTGGTGGCGGCGATCATGGTCGTGATCTGTTTGGATTGCTCGACAACCTGCTCGCGCTTTTGATGCCAGGCGTCCAAGACACTCGCCAAGACTTGGTCAAAACCTGGCATTTGGTGGTTTGCCGTCGGCGGCCAATAGGTTCCGCCAAAAAAGAAATCCTGGTCGGGCGTTAAAAACGCGCTCAGCGGCCACCCGCCATGTCCATTCATGGCCATCACAGCCTGCATATAGATCTGGTCGAGATCGGGTCGTTCCTCCCGATCCACTTTGATACTGATGAAATGACGGTTCAAGTAATCCGCAATTTGTGGATTTTCAAATGACTCATGTTCCATCACGTGGCACCAGTGACAGGCCGAATAACCCACCGACAAAAAGATGGGCTTATCTTCGGCGCGAGCTCGCAATAAAGCTTCGGCACACCACGGGTACCAATCCACCGGATTGTCTTTGTGTTGCAACAAATAAGGACTGGATTCTTGAGCCAGGCGATTCATGAAAAACCTTTTTGGAATAGCTAACGACAAGCTCTGTCGTGCTTTGAGGCATCAGCGGCGATGAAAAGATACAGGATGCCAAAACAAAGCGGTAACCGCGAGCGTTGCATTGGCTTGATTACTTAAAAGAATGTTTTGCATCAGGGTATTCGCCATCCCTGACTTCCTGACACCAATTGCCGACGGCGTCGCGAATCGTCTTTCCCAAGTTGGCATACTGTTTAACAAACGTGGGCACATACCCACTGGTCAATCCCAACAGATCGTGGATCACCAAGACCTGTCCGTCACAATTCGCACCAGCACCAATTCCGATGGTGGGGATATCCAATTCCGCAGTGATGCGTGTGGCAATTTGTTCCGGGATACACTCCAGCACGATCCCAAATGCACCTGCCGACTGAGCCGCCAGCGCGTCTGCCAGCAACTGTTCTTCATCCCGTTGAATTTTGTATCCACCCATGGCATGAACGCTTTGCGGTCGCAAACCGACATGCGCCATCACCGGGATACCGGCCGCCACCAACCCAGCGATCACTTCCTGCTGATCCTGACCACCCTCCAATTTAACGGCCTGGCACTGCGTCTCTTTCAAAACTCGCCCCGCCAACTCAACAGCCTTATGCACTCCCATGTGGAAGGTCGGGAAGGGAAGGTCCACGATCACCATGGACGATTTCGCCGCTCGCGCCACCATCTCACCGTGATAAATCATTTCGTCCAAGGTGACAGGCAAAGTCGTATCGTGTCCCTGAATCACCATTGCCATGCTGTCGCCGACAAGAATCGCATCCACGCCAGCGTCATCTAACAAGCGAGCGGTGGGAAAATCGTAAGCGGTCAAAACGCAGATCTTGCGGGATGCTTTTTTAAGATCCACGAAACCGGGAACAGTCAGTCGCTTTTTTTGATTTGGTTGGGCCATAGTCTTGATGATGCAAAGGGATGTTTCAGAGACGGCATCCCAAAATGGGTGTCTTAATCTGTAACGGTTGTACGGAAATTAGGTGCTGGCTTCCGCCAATCGGATGGGTTTATGACGGTTGTACCGTTTCCACTAGGTATGACGAAAGCACCGGTTCTGTCTACTCGGGATATATTGTCGGGGTCGTAAGGCTTGTCAAACCGATACGCTTAACACGGGTCAGTCTGAAATGGGCTGTCGTGCCAGTTTTCCTAGATCTAACGACCCCCGGCAACTTACGACAGTATCACAGGGAAAGCTCAGATGAGCAAATACGAAACACCTCGATTCTTGCGATTGAACTCCAAGCGTTGCTGCATGAGCTTGGTATTGTACTGCGTCATCCTCACACAAACAGGATGCATCTTTGACCGGTGTAGTAATTGGTACATCGGGTTCACGCCCTTTTGTGATTCGAGCAGCGAGGTCCCCTGCGCCCAGAATATGGCCCTGCAGCAAACGCCGACTCCCGCGGTTCCTTTCACCTATCTGGACGGCGTTGCCGTCGGCAAACAATACGCCAAGAACTTCGGTTTGGTAAAAGGCATCCGCCCCATCGACCCTTTGCCGCTTCAAATGGCACAGGCTGGACTGGGTGAGGCTTTTGAAATGGGTTGCCGAGATGGCATCAACTTGCATTATCGCGATCAAATTGCTGCCCAACAAAAGCAAATGGGAGTCTTTAACGACCCCAGACATCCATCGCAAAATGGCAACCAACCTGGCAATGTCCAAACCAACCCCTTCACGGCACATTCGCCTGACTCGGTTATTAACCCCCACTCAGATTATGGCACCGCGCCTCATGCAAACATGTTTGTGAGGAAATCTGAGCTGGAAATAAACGCCCTCAAAATTCGGCGAAACAAAACGTTAAGCAAAAACATCGCGGGGAATTCGTTCCCCAACCATTGGACCATATCGGACGTCTACAAAGTGATCTCTGATCAGGTAGTAATTACAGACAGTTCTCAAGTCGCACCTGCCGCAGAAGATTTATTTGCTAACAGCCCAACCTTGAATGTGTTAGAGCCTCAAGTCGAGGCCGCGCCGCTTCAGCTAGGCAATAAAACTTCCAGTCGAACCAATCGCTTGCAAACCAACACGGTGCAGCAAGAAGCAACGACGAAAAAATCGATCTCACCCTTGCCGGCTATCGTGACGCGAGAATCCGAAACATCGTCTCCCCTGATTGATCAAGCCAATCCGCAATCCACGCCAGTTCAAGCGACTCCTCAGGCCGCGCAGGAACCCACCCCGGCAACACCACCCATCATCATCCTGCGAGCCGAACCGAACTCCGAAGATACCAAGGCCACGCATCAAGCCCCTCTCCAGCAGTCCACGATTTCCATCGACCTCGATGACGGGCAAGCACAGGAAGATCTGCGAGAAAAAACACACCCGAGTCTTGAACCCCTGGGAAAACCGACGTTCCATGCAACATCGCTGAAGCCGATCACCCCGGTAAAAAATCAAAAACTGATCAAGCTCACAGCTCGCCCCTCTTTCTTATCTATCGATCGACCCGCCGCACCACCCAAGGCCCAATTACAAGTGCCAAAGTTTGTTCAGCCCAATGTCGTTTCCAGTGTTCTCGTCGAGCATCTTGACACCGTGGCACCGCAGCCCGGGCGAGCACCGGTGACGTCAGGGAAAGCACTTTTAGTGGCAAAGCCCTCGCGGGAACAAATACCCACACTCACTGCCCAGTATCATCGGTTGACCGAAAGGTCAAAAGTAGAAATCAGATCCACCTCCGATCAACAGCGTCCACCCACACCACCCAACGCTGCGAAATTATTAAAAAGCGATTCTGCTCTCGAAGTATTTCCCTACTTAGAACGCATGCTGGAACAACACACACCGAGTGCTCCGGGAACACTCAACTCAACGAGAGAACGGCGGTAAAGAAAGCGACAAGGCAAGCAACGATGCACCTCCCATCCACTTTGGTATTTGATGCCGTGGGGACTCTAATCCGTCCCCGCGAATCCATCTCTGCGGTTTATCAAAGGTTTGCCCAGAACCACGGCCTCGAATTATCACGCGAGATTGTCAAATCCCGATTTGTTACCGCAAGAAGCAAAATCTTTAGCAATGCGCCCGATCAACCTTCGTCGAATGAGATCGAAAAGCGAAACTGGCAAAATCTAATTGAGACCGTGTTTCCAGAGCTACCGAATACCGCACCGTTATTTCAAGGTCTTTGGCGATATTACTCTTTGGCCGAAAACTGGCAGCTCTTCCCCGAGGTCCCCAGCTGCTTGGAGACATGGGAGACCCGCGGCTACCATATCGTGATCGCCTCAAATTTCGATGAGCGTTTGATTGCGATTTGTCAGCAACTAGAACCACTCCACCGTATCGAGCACATCTTCTGCAGCAGCCAACTAGGATTCAGCAAGCCCGATGTCCGTTTTTACCGGGAGATTGAGCGGCGTTTGGGTTGTCGACTGAAATCACCTCTGATGATTGGCGATGATCTCGAAAAGGATGTGCATGCCGCTATTCGCGCCGGTTGGCAAGCACGGCACCTGGACCGCAATCGAGCCGACCTCAACGCCGTGTTGCAAGGCGAGGTCTGAAACACCCGCCCGTGGCACTTTGAGGCAGCCTGTTCGGCATCTCCGCTGGTCGGACCGTTCGCGATCGGTGGCCACAATTACGGAAATCATATCGGTCACACTGCAAGTTTACCGCGTGCAAAGCGGACACCGGTCTCAAAGCTTAAGGAACTCGAATTAGCGAGGGACGTACCCAATCTCACTTATCCGCAGGCCTCCGCTCAATCCAGTGGCTTCCTCAGCAGTTCTTCTAGCGTCGATTTGCGGAGGGAGCCAACCGATCGCCGCCCTCAATCGTCGTCATCAGCCGCTCTAAGTCGGCCACTTTGTCTGGGAAGCGTTCCGCCAAATTTGTCGTCTCGCCAACATCCGCTTCCAAGTCGTAGAGCTCATGCACCCGCGGACGCCCGTCTTCTATCGCATAGTCGTGAAAATACGCGTCCGGTTTCAAATACTTCCACTTCCCCTGCCTCACACCGGCGTCATGAAAATAAAAATGCTTCCGCCCAGTCTCCCGCTTCCCCAACAACAAATCGGCTTGATTGATGCCATCCATGCGGCGATCAGAGGGAACTTCAAAATCACAAAAACTGGCCAACGTAGGTAAAAAATCAATCGTCGCAAAAATTTCATCCGAGACTCGGTTACTTGGAATCTTATTGGGCCAGCGGACCATGCAAGGCACGCGATACCCGGCCTCGTAACAGGAACCCTTACCATTTCTCAGAGGACCGGAATCACCCCAAAACACAGCCCCTTCCGGATGACCTTTTTTATGATCCGTGTACTTGGGTTGGTTCCAGGGTCCGTTATCACTGGTGTAGATCACCAGAGTATTGGATCTGAGTTGCAACTCATCCAAGACATCCAGTAGACGTCCGGTTTCAAAATCAAACTCCGCGACCACATCCCCGTATAATCCAGCTTGGGATTTCCCTTTGAAACGTTCCGAGGCATCAATAATGGTATGCATCATGGTATGCGACAGGTACAACAAAAAAGGCTTTTTCGGATCACGTCGATGTCTCAGAAAATCAATTGCCTTGTCTGTGTACAAAGTCGTCAGACTGGCCATGTCTTGAGTGGATGAGGCGGCATCATTGTTTTCATGAAAAGCAACCGTTCCATCATCATTCGCACCCAGAGTACCGAAGTAATAATCAAACCCTTGGGCGTTTGGCATGCGTGGTACGATCGCTTGACGATTGGAAACATCCCACTTGCCAATACATGCCGTCTGATACCCGGCCTTCTGCATTAGCTCGGCGAACGTTACCTCCGAAGCCGGCATCCCCCAACCTTTACTACGGATAGGGTAGCGTCCGGTTAACAGTGCGGACCTTGAAGGACCACAAACCGTCTGCGCGTAAAATGAGGTGAAACGCATTCCCTCACTTGCGAGTTGATCCAAACGGGGCGTTTGAATTTTTGTACCACCGTAACAACCCACATCCGCGTAGCCTTGGTCATCGGTGAAAATAATGAGCACGTTAGGTCGCTCAAACGCGACTAGCGTTTCTGTATTTCCGATGCTGAAAAAGCAAAAGAGACACACACCCACATAGGTAACAGACATTCTGCAGAGACTCGAAATCATCCAAGGAACCCCGTCGACAAAAATGACTTTACTAATACAACACGCGAGGTTTAGTTTAATCTCGAAACGTGGGAACAGGAATCAACCAAGCCAGCTCACAAATGAAACATGACTGATGGCGACTGAGGAAAGTTGCTGGTATGCAGGAAAGACCCGGAAGAATCCGTAGAAGCTAAATTCGCGGCATGCCTAGAACCGTATTCGCCGTCCGACGCTGGGCACGTGGTGGCCGGAAAATCTCGCGCCCGCGCAAAAAAAAGTGCATTAGAAACATGTCGTTCCTAATGCACTTAGTGACCCCTACGGGACTCGAACCCGTGTTGCCGCCGTGAAAGGGCGGAGTCCTAGACCGCTAGACGAAGGGGCCGTGGGCGTATCTTTCGATATAAATCGCCGCTCGCGTGAATAGCGAACTGAATAAGTTACTAACAATGATCGACCGAAGTCAAGTCTTACTGTAGCGACCTGTAAAATTGCTGACCGGTTCCTCGGATTCCACAAAAAAAGCCGCTGCAAGCGGCATTAACTTCGAAATTGGCCGTTCCAACCTAACCGGCATCCTCGACACCCGAGTTTTGCTCGGTTTCCAGTCGTTTGATGGCCTCGTAAACCTCGTGGCGGTGCACCGGTACTTCCTTGGGGGCCTCCACCCCTAGCCTCACCTTATCCCCGCGAATCTCGACCACTACGATCCTGATATCATCGTTGATTACGATACTTTCGTTCTTCTTTCTTGAAAGAACCAACATTTTCCATTCCTTTGTTCCCGGAGTTTTCCGCTTGAAAACCCTCATCGTGCTTGCCGCCTAGGGAGTTGGGCTCTCTGGCGAGTGCGTGTCTTTCTCGACAATCGCGGTGGTGGGTGGGGATCACAGTGCCCTACTTCTCTAACTTTCACTTTACGAGGAACGGCCCGTTAGTCAACGAAAACGCGACCCAAAGTGCCTAGTAGAGCTGCGGTTCTGCTCAGTTTCCAAGAAAATACAGCATCGCCTGAGTGAAAAAACGCGACTGCAAAAACACGTAAGCCCATAAATAACAAGCACTTAAATCACAAATGAGCAATCTAAAGGGGAGCCGCTTTTTCGTAGAAACTCGGGAAACTGCTGGCAATTTCGGATACCTCCTGCAAAATGGACACCGTTAGCCAAGGCGTAGGCGTTAAACCCTTGCTGGGTAACCAGAAATCGATGCTCATCTGCGGAAGAATGAGCAGACGACCAGAAAAAAGTTATCGTGGAGCCACCGGTGCTTACCCTAGAACCTCCTGTCATTCGACGCACCTTCACAATTGCTCAAGCCAATGCCGCTTTGCCCTTGGTCAAAGCCATTATTGGCGACGTGATGGTCTGGGAACGCAAGGTCCGCCACCTGCGTTTCCGGCTTAAGTTCATTCATCGCGGGGGCAATGACATCTATCTGATGTTTGCTGAAGAGATTCAAGCATTGGAGCGTGATTTACTGGACGCTGAACAAGAGCTCGACCAGCATATTCAGGAGCTCTTAAATTTGGGGATTGAGCCTGACGCGCCGGCGATCGGTGTCGTCGATTTTCCGTGCGAGCAAGAAGGGGAAACCGTCTTTTTGTGCTGGCGTTACGGGGAATCGTCCGTGGAATTCTGGCACTCTCTAACGGGTGGATTTCCCAATCGTGAGCCGCTTAAAACTCCAGTCGACGCGGCATGGCAGAATTGTTTGGCCTAGGGCGATATCTTTCTTGAGAGACGGCTTCTCAATTTGAACTGAACTGCTTAACGTCTGATTGGCCGATCTCGAATCGTTTTCTCAACGCCCAATTCAACGCCCGAATTTCGATGCAGCTTTTTGATACTCACGCTCACCTCGACGACGAGCAACTTGCGGATAACACGGTTGATATTTTAGCAGATGCCAATCGTCACGATGTCTCGCGGATTCTGACCGTCTCCACCACGCTCGCTTCCTGTTACCGTTCCTTGCGGCTGGCGGAAGAACATTCAGGCGTTTATGCAGCGGTCGGCATTCACCCCAATTACTGCCACGAAGCCAGCCTGGCTCAATGGCAGGAGATCGAAACGCTCGTCGACCGGCCGCAGGTGGTTGCCATCGGAGAAACGGGGTTGGACGATCACTGGGATTTTTGTCCTTTCGAGCTTCAGCAGGAGTATTTCACACGGCACATCCAACTCTCGCATCGGAGCGGCTTGCCCTTCATCGTCCACATGAGGGATTGCGAGCCCCAGATGCTGGAAACGTTAGCGTCGTCGAGAGATGCGGCCGGTCAATTGAATGGCGTCATGCACTCATTTTGTGGCTCTCAGTTGGCGGCCGAGCAATGCCTTGAGTGGGGTATGCACATCAGCTTTGCTGGTATGCTGACCTTCAAAAGAAATCATGAACTCCGGGAAATCGCCGCCAGCATTCCCAGTGATCGCCTGTTAATCGAAACGGACTCGCCCTATCTGTCTCCCCACCCCTGTCGCGGGCAACGCCCCAACACTCCAGCCTTGGTGCGACACACGCTACAATGTTTAGCGGACGTGAGGAAAACTTCGATTGAAGATATGGCTGCGATCACAACGGCCAATGCATTGCGTTTTTTTCAGATCCCAGCGTCACCCTAAAAGAAACATCCGTCGCCAACAAACGCGGGTTCCCAAAGAGGAAGGGCAAGTAAGATCATGTCTGTAAACTCAAGAACTCTTTATCTCCCCGCGCGTTCCGCTCTTATATTCGCATACTTAGCCTGAAGGTCGCATCGGATGAAAATTACGGTATTGGACGGGTACACGCTTAATCCAGGAGATAATTCCTGGTCGGCCGTCGAGCCGTTTGGCGAATTGACAATTCATGACCGTACCTCGGCGGACCACATCGTGGAGAGAAGCCTCGATGCGGACGTGCTACTAACCAACAAAACACCCCTGGACGCGGAAACTCTAGCACAACTTCCTAAACTGAAGTTCATTGGCGTTATGGCCACTGGAATCAACGTCGTCGATATTGCTGCGGCTGCCCAGCGCGGTATTCCCGTATCCAATGTTCCGGAGTACTGCACCGATTCCGTCGCACAGCATGTCATTTCGGTAATGCTTTCCATGAATCACCGTCCCTACGAACACAGCACGGCGGTCTATGGAGGCCAATGGGAAAAGGCCGGTGATTTTTGTTTTTGGCTGAGCCCACTACGGGAACTCACCGGCAAAACGATGGGCGTGGTCGGCTATGGTCGCATCGGCAAACGGGTTTGTGAACTCGCCGCTGCTTTTCAAATGAATGTATTGGCTCATAACCCGACTTACCGAAACAAAACGCGTCTGGATTATTTGAGGTTTGACTGGTGCAGCTTGGAGCAGGTGTTCCGCGAATCGGATTTCGTTTCGCTACATTGCCCGTTGACTGACGAGAATGCCGGATTTGTGAATGCCTCACTACTAAAGCAGATGAAGCCGAATGCCCTGTTGATCAATACCGCTCGCGGTGGCTTGGTCAATGAAAACGATTTAGCCGAGGTCTTACAGGAACGTGGGATCGCAGGAGCTTGCCTGGATGTCACGTCCACCGAACCCATCCAAAAAGACAACCCACTGCTCGCGGCACCGAATTGCTTGATCACACCGCACAATGCGTGGGCAAGTTTGGAGGCCCGCCAGCGATTAATGAAAGTGACCGCTGAGAATATCGAAGCGTTTCTCAGCGGCCATCCCGTTAACTTAGTGCAACCTCGTCCGCTCGGTTGAGCGGATATCGGTTTTTTTTAGTACCGCAAAATCCAATCGAACGTGAAGCGATTTTCGATGATGTCCCGGCGCTCCGTCAGCGGCACCTCATAGGCAATACCAATTTCTGTGTGAGCGGTGCGTTTGAACTTGGCACCCAATGCTCCTGTCACGATATCATTACCGGTCACGTCGGTCGAACCGAAATTGAACAGGTCAAGTCCTTCGACCCCAGCAATGCCATTGTCACCGGATTGCGTCCAGTGAAACCAGTTGAGCTCAGATAACAAGTAAACGCGTTTGGTCACCTGAACATCGACATGATTTGACCAATACAGACTGGTGCTCTGGGCACTCCGATCGTTCGGCAACCTCCAACCAGCGGACGTCAACCAATGGCCCCACTGACCAATGCGGCTACCTCCACTCACAAACAGGTTGAATTCACCGGTCCCGTTTCCTTGCTGAGACCGCGTTGAACCATTCGCCAACTCATACATGACACCGGCACTTAGCAAGCGACCGCGTTGGTAGTTCCGCATCAAATTGACTTTGACACCTGCCGAGAGATCTGCCCAACCATCATCAATCAAGGGATTGGTAGATGTAATGTACCCGTCTTTGGTCGCAATTAATGAGACGTTCTTTGCCAAACGGGCTCGCAATTGCAGCGCGTAAAGCTGAACCTTACCGCCACCCGCACCATCAGGCACACGATGGTTCAAGTAGAT
>JAAEPL010000061.1 GCA_024232675.1 Planctomycetaceae bacterium | reverse complement strand
GAGCTTCTGAAACCGGTCGACGTCGAAGTCCAATTCAGCCGCATGGCTAGAATTGCTTCGGATCACCTACCGCTCACAACCGACTTGGAAGTAAGCGCCCTTTCCCAGAATTCATGAACGGGTTTGGCGGGTAAGCGGAATTCCGAACTGCAGTAGAGCCTTCGCTTAAAAGTATCTGCTGCTTAAAACGGCAGCGGCTGATACCGATCGGGCCAGTGCGAAAACCCGTCAGTTTTCGTCGCGCAGTACCATCACCGGACAAGTTGCCAGCCGCACCACCCGTTCGGCCACCGAGCCCAACAACAAGCGACTTATTCCTGAGCGACCGTGGGATGAAATCACAATCAGGCCTGCTTTTTCTTCCTTTGCTAAATGCGTGATCTCGCTGCCCGGATCACCAAACTTGGACACAAATTTCAAACCCGGGTACTGCTCTTTGGGGATCACTTTATAAAAGCTCTTCTCCAAATGCTCGCTGATATCGCTTTCAGAATGGCTCCCCCAAATCACGCTGGGTTCGGACACGGCAGGATAAGGTGTCACGTGGACAACCATGATCTGCGCAGCCGACTCTGCAAATCCGATCGCCTTTTCCAATGCCGCTTTGGACATATCAGAATAATCCCAAGGCACGATAACAGGTTGTTTTGTGAAGCTGCTCATTTCTTATTCTCCAATTTATTTTGCGAGGAAGATTACTAAAGCTCGGCCGCTGGTTGCTCCAATTCAACCACATCGCCTTTGATTAAAATTCCTACGGGACGTGATTTTCCGTCCACCACAATTAAGTGGTGAATTTTAGGGTGTCGCTCAAAGCACTCCCGCGCCTTGCGACAGGAATCTTCGTTTGAAATGGTGACCACTGGCGCCGTCATGTGTCGACTGACTTGGTGGAAAGAGTCTTCACTGCCCGTACGCCGTTGCCCGTAAGCATCGGTTTCATAAAACTCATCAAACACCGTTTGGTCACCCGCCTCGTAGCGTTCCAAGAGTTTTTGGTATTTTTGAATATCAGTATTTGTCAAAATCCCCATGCACCTGCCAAAAGCATCTACGGTGGGAGCAGCCGTTTCATGCCTTTCCTGAAATGATCGCAGCACGTCGGGCATCAACTGATCGCCGGCAATCGCGCCCACCTGGTTCATGACCCCCACAACCGGTCTTTCATGTTTGGGAATTGAGCCTCGATCTTGCTGGCTCAATTCAGGATGCTTCACCAATACCACGGGGCATTCCGCATGACGGGCCACATACTCCGCCACACTGCCCATGATTAAGCGGATAACGCCGCTGTATCCATGAGTTGCCATGACGACCATATCACAGGATTCCGCGGCGCGAACAATCTCCGGTCCGGGACTGCCGGTCAAAAACATCGTCTCAAACTCAAGATCTTGGTCGGCAGGCCGCAAAGCTGCCAATTCTTGCTTACGCTCCTCCGTCACCGCATCAAGGTATTCGTTACCCACTACGGACTCCTCAGGAAGCCACCTGGGAGATACGTAACAAAACACGATCTTGGCTTGGTACTGGTTGGCAAGTGTGCTGGCTAACTCCACCGCGGCTAAGCTGTTATCAGACAAATCGACCGGGCAGAGAATTCGTTTCATTTCGTTCACGGAAAATGCCTCAGAAAATTACTTGTCGCGTATGTATTTATGACAACGTACACAGTTAAGCGTCACTTCGAAATACGCCAAAGTCGTACCATCGATATTTTTTGAGGCCGCTGCCTGCCTCAATCGATCCGTACTACCGCGAAATTCGGCACTGAGTTGTAAATAATCGGGCGTTGTCAGTACATTCCAACCAGATTCCAAGCTCAATTTCTTGAGTTCCTCGGCGCCCTGAGCAATTTTTGTGAAATCAGCCATCGCCAAACCACCGACTATCTCTCGAGTGATGTCCAATTTCACTTTCATAAAATCACTGGTCGACAAAGTCGTCTCCTGATCTTGTTGCTGCTGTTGGAAGACTTTGCCTTGCTCATGGTTCAGCGGCGCGTGGGAAACAAAGATTGGGACTTCACATAAAAAACAAATCAAAAGCACTGAAACAGCCGGTTTCGAAAACATGTCAATTCCTTTTTAAATCGAGTTACGCGAATTCCAGCAAGATCACAACCTGGAACAAGCATCGATTTCGGAAGCCCGTTTGGATTAACGATTAGCCTCGCAAAAACTAAACTTGTCGTTCGCGTAAGATGGGAATGCAACCCACATGCCACACTCAAATAGAATGACGAGACCCCGGGCATGGGGACTAGGCAAGCGGAATCCTGCCATCGGCCCGTGCGAAAAAGCGCGCTTTTGACGACAGTGGCACGGTCACACCTTTCACGAATCGAGTTAGCAGACCGCCGCTTAACTTTTACCGGATTAGGCCGCAGCATGCACTTACGAACAACGGGCCGTTAGCTTGGATAAAACCAACTCGTCCGATAGCACGCCTCAACATCGCCAGCCCAAGGCGAATTTCTGAACCTCATTTAAGTAAGCAAGTTCCATTTGCGTTTAAGCGTTTGCCACAAATCCCGTTCTACTTTCGCTACTTACGTGCAAGTCAAAATTAATTTTGTCAGGCAAGGATATCGTTCGCAACTTGCCCGTAAACATCCGTCAATCGAAAATCTCGTCCGGCATGACGATAGGTCAGTTGTTGATGATCGATGCCCAGCAAATGCAGGATGGTTGCATGCAGGTCATGGATCGTCATTCTATTCTTAACGGCGTAATAGCCAAATTCATCCGTGCTGCCATATCGAAAACCGCCTTTCACACCGCCGCCGGCCATCCACATCGTGAAGCCTTCGGCGTGATGGTCTCTGCCGATGATTTTGGGATCGCCAGCTTGGGCGGTTGGCGTTCTACCGAACTCGCCGCCCCACAAAACCAACGTGTCATCGAGTAAGCCGCGTTGTTTAAGATCTTTGATCAAGCCAGTGATTGGTTTATCAATTTGGCTCACGTTGATCTCGTGCCCTCGCTTCAGATGCGAATGCTGATCCCATTGCTCGTTATTAAAGGGCAGGCTGTGGGCATGACTGATCTGAATGAACCGCACATCGCGTTCAGCAAAGCGTCGGGCCAACAAGCACATTTGGCCGAAATTTTCCGTATGCTTCTCATCCATGCCGTAGAGTCGCTTGGTAGCCGTGGTTTCGGCAGCTAAATCGACCGCCTCGGGCGCAGCGGTCTGCATACGGAAAGCCATCTCATAGGATTCGATTCGAGCAGCCATTTCGGAATCTGCACGGCGAGTTTCCAGATGCTGCCGATTGAGTTGCTGCAAAAAATCTAATTGTCGACGTTGCTCATCAGGCGTGGCAAAGTCGCTTTTCAGGAATCGGAATTGCGCGTCCTTGGCCAGCGAGTTTGGATACCCCGGTTCACCCAATGGTACGCCTTGATGAATTGACGGCAGAAATGCGCTGCCGAAATTATCGACGCCACCATGCAAACTCGACGGACAGATCGTGATAAAATCAGGTAAGTTTCGGTTCTCGCTACCAAGTCCATAACTAATCCAAGACCCCATACTAGGCCGTAATTTCGAATCGCTACCCGTGAACAACTTCATGCAAGCGCCGCCATGCGCGACGTTGGTATCGCAAACGCTATGCAACATGCACAACTCGTCCGCCACTTCGGGAAGATGTTGCCACAACTCACTCATCGGGATACCGCTTTTCCCGGTCGGTCGGAATTTCCACGGAGACGCTAATAAATTCCCGCGTTCCGCAAACTGCACCCGCGTCCGCTGAAAGGGCGGAGCTTCCCCGTTGCGGCGTGTCAGCTCTGGCTTAGGGTCGAACAAATCGACATGGGAGGGACCGCCATGCATAAACAAGAAAATAATACGTTTGGCAGGGGCTGGGAAATTCGGAACAGCATGCTTTGACGTCACTTCACCCGCTGGCAGGGCTTGGCGGGACATCAGCCCTTGCAAAGCTAAGCCACCAAATCCAACGCACCAATGGTTTAATAGTTCCCGTCTATTTAGCATCGTCTTGTTTTTATTCAATGTAAAGAAATTCATTAAGCATCAAGATGCTGTGACACAAACTCGGCCAAGCATCCGGTTCTTGCCGAATAAAACCCAAGGCCAAGGATACTTCCTGAGCACTCGGCATTCTTCCCAAACCGGAAAGGTACAACCGCTCGACGCGCTTGGTTTCGGTTGTGGCTGTTGATTCAATCTTTTGCGACCACTCATTAGCCAACTGCCTTACCCAATGACTATTCAAAAGAAAAAGTGACTGAGTGGGCACGGTGGTAGAATCACGATTTCCTTTGGGTGCTGCCGGATTGGGAAAATCAAACAGACCGTAAAAGCGAAACACGTTGGTACGTACGATAGGCAGGAACACTGACCTACAGTTGGCACCTTCGTAATAGGCTCGATTTTCTGCTAGGTTTCCCGGGGACGGGTTAGCCGTTGTCACTTCGCTGACCGTCGCGCCCTTCGTCTCCAATTCCAATTTCCCGGCCACTTTAAGCAAACTATCTCGAAGCACCTCCGCCTCCATCCGACGACTTGGCCATCGTCCATAGAGCTGATTTTCGGGATCTTGTTCGATTTGATTCTCGGAAGGCCGTCCGTCCAGTTGATAAACTCGCGAAGAAACAATCAACCGTTGCAGGACCTTAATCGACCAATCATTTTCAATCAGGTAGGCAGCCAAAAAATCGAGCAACTCGGGATGCGTTGGCAAGGCTCCTTTCAATCCGAAGTTATCTGTGGATTCCACGAGGCCGCGGCCAAAATGCCAACGCCAGATTCGATTGGCAATCACCCGCGCGGTCAACGGATTCTTCCCGTCGGTAATAGCTCGCGCTAACTCCAGCCGGCCACTCTGCCCAGTGGGGAAACTTGCCTGCTCTTCGCCTGCCACAATTGTCAAAAAACGTCGCGGAACGACCGCACCAGGATTTCGATGATTCCCGCGAACTAAAACCACAGCGTCGGAAATTTCGTCATCAGCAACCGCCATCACTTGCGGCTGGTTGAGCTCTTGCAGGCGTTGTGACAGTGCTTGCTGTTTTAGACGTAGTTCTTTTAAAGAATTCAGAATCGTAATGGGAAAGTACGCCTCTGCCTTTTCAACGCTACTCAGCGGTCCCCCAGACTCGCTCAACTGCCTCGCCAATTCCGTTGGCGGCTCATCTGTATTGCCACTCCGCAATAACTCCGCCCAGGCCAAAAGGGCAGCCCGATCCACACCGAACGCTTGGGCTATTTTCTCAGGGGTTTGCTGCACCCCCGATGCTACCTTTTGACTCGCATCTGCTTTAACCGCAGGCTCCACCCAAGCCACAATAATCTCGTCAAGGTGTGACATATTCGGCGACACCTCAAAACGTAAAGTGTTGGGCCCTTTTTGGAATTGATACCTGCCCTCCACCATCCATATTTGCTTGTCTGGAAACCACCCGCCGGTAACCTTCGCCATGCTGTCGTCATTGACGAGGAGGCCGTTGATCGACAATTTTCCGGGACGCGCATTCTCAGCCGCGTATCGAAACTCAACTTGATAAATACCCGATTCCGGCAAATCGAAATCGAATTCCACCCAAGTGTTTCCCCCACCTTGGTCAGATACGATGCCGATCCCTTTACCGTAATTTTCCCGATCAATCGCTGCTTCGCCGCGTTGAAAGGATTCAGCATCCAACCAAACACCCATTGATTGAAATTCACTCCTATCAAGAACTGCTCCGACCGCCTGCAAGCGGTCACCTGAAACGACCCCCGACAGTCTATCCTCGACCTTCAATGCTGCCTGATTCCGTTGCCAATCGCGGACTTCCGTTGCAGCTTCCATGTAAAGCTCTGTTTGCATCGCAGCCGCCGTTCGTATCCGTCCCAACTCCCTGACACCCAATTGGTTGATTTGCATTTGAATCGATTTTAATTCGCCGGCGACACTCAGAGTTTCCGCGGATTCGAGAGGGCGATTCTGTAGCTTGGTGCTTCTTAAAATCCCCGACAAACCGTAATAGTCATTCGTTGAAATGGGATCAAATTTATGGTCATGGCAACGCGCACATCCAATGGTCATCCCTAAAAAAGCACGCCCCATCGTATCGAGCTGTTCGTCAATAATATCGGCGCGTTTTTTTTCTGGATCTTGCTCCGCATCAATCTTGATGCCCAAAGCCAAGAAGCTAGTCGCAATCAAACGGCGATTATTTAGTGATTCCTGTTCCGTTTGCTCCAGTAGATCTCCGGCCAACTGCTCCACAAGAAAATCATCAAAAGGCATGTCTCGATTGAAAGCATCAATCACGTAATTGCGATACCGCCAAGCAAATGGATAAGGGTGGTTTTCATCCGCACCATTGGAATCCGCGTAACGGACCACATCTAACCAATGCCGTCCCCAACGCTCGCCGTAACGCGGCGAATCCAGCAAGCTTTCTACCACCCGCCCAAAAGCGGCGGGAGAATCATCGTTGATAAAATCCTGAATCTCTTCCACGGTGGGCGGTAAGCCAATCAAATTCAAATAAACCCGCCTTAGCAAACCGTGACGATCCACTTCATTCACAGGCTGCACGCCCGCCTGCGCGAGCTTTGCATAAATCAAAGCGTCGATCGGGTGTTGACGCCACGCCGGATCAGCGACCTCGGGAAGCGTGACCTTTTGAATGGGCTGAAATGCCCAATGCTTACCGGCTTGCTGCCAATCGATCGTTGGTTTTTTGGGAGCCTCACCATGAGGCGAAGCCAATTGAAATGACTCGGGCGCGGGGGTTCCTCGCTCTATCCAAGCTTGAAAGTCAGCGACTACAGCAGCGGGAAGTTTACCGGAGGGAGGCATTTCAAAAGCGTCATACTGTAACGCCGAGACCAATAAACTCTCTGTCTCCTTGCGATCACCCAAGACGGATCCATTATCTCCACCTTGCCGCATTCCTTGAAGAGAATCCAGTCTTAAGTTCGCTTCCGGAGTCCCGCTGTCCGCTCCATGACATGCAAAGCAATGCTCGATCAAAACCGGCCGAATCTTGGTCTCAAAGAATTCCAAGTCTTGCGTTTCTGCAAGTTGCCCTCGAAGCCCTACGCTAAGAGCGGTGATTAATACAAAAGCGGATATACCGCCTCGCAAAACCCAGTAAAACGCGCGTGTTTTGAAGGGACCAACCATCGAGTCTTTTTAAGTCTTACAAAATTTCAGTGAGCTCCACCCGAATCAATAACGAATGCTCCCCAGTGTAATCGATTCTCCGGTACAAGTACAAATTTGGACTCGGGCGATACGACGGAAACAGCAAGCGTTGAGCACGTCGCCTTCCCCCTCTGCTCGTGCACCCATCCTCTACTGTGTTCAAGTGTGCAATATGCTCCCGCGGCCCGTTTCAAGGCAACGTTTCGTGAATGTTGCAGACCGGTACGGTCCAATCATTTGGGGCACTGGAAGCGAGCTTAAGCAGGGAACAAGCTGCGACATGAATCCTCCCCCGTAATGGCAGGTCCCGGATTCGAGTTGCGAGGCTACCGTTCTAGAAAACAAGTTCAAACTAATTAGTATTTCATCCAAAATTCACAAAAAATCATTCGTATTATTAGTAGATCAAATGGACCCAACGAAAGCCTCCTTGATTCGCCGCCCAGTATAGAAAGGCCGGCAACACGCACCCAATCCTATAGGACGACCGCTTCCAAACCCCCAATGGCTCCACTCGAGCTCGAAAGGAAAAAAATGAAAAATCGCATTGATTACGCCAATCATCTGGAAGCCCTACGGAAGACAAAAGAAAGACAGTTTGTAGAAGTCACGCGGGCGATGGCATCGATTCAGCGACCACTTACAGCACATGAAGCCAAAGCACTTTGGACGGCTTACGGGTTAGAGGATCCAGACGCCGACTCGGTGAAGGGTTAAACGACACGTTGCCAAACCCGATCAACAATCCCATGCCACCTGACGGTCCAGCAACAACAGCTGGAACTTTGTCAGGTCGGGGCTGAGGAACGGCATATCCGATCCCACAGAAGGAAAACGTGGTGGTCTCCGTTCCATCTGCCACATTGGGTACCAATCTGCCTATGTCTATAAATAACGGCCCGTTGCTCGCTTGACCCGACGCCCAATGGTCGCGGCGACGCCCAATGTTTTTGGAGACTTCGCGGAACACCTCGCTCAAAGCGATTACCGTTCAGTGGTCATGGCTTGTATTCCAACCGTATTTCCTAATGGGTTTCGCCGGTGACATCCAACTGCGTAAACGGAATTCAACAAAGAAGCTTGGCGCCTATCTAAAGACGCAAACTAGCGGGAGAGCTTGACACCTCAGAGGCATTATCCACTGTGTCAGTTCAGAGAGCTCAACGGATTTACTGTAAGCACTCACTGGCAGTTTTCATATCACGACAAAACCGGACCCATCATGAATCTGACTCCTCATGAACTCATTGCTTTACTCTCCGAAAAAATTGATCTGTCCTCGACCGACCCGGGACAGGTGTCGCGATCTTTTTCTGACCTGTATCGCGCGTACCAAGCTCTTTGGTTCAAGAGGTTGAGGTTCAAGAGGTTCCCAACACGGCCTACATTTGAGTGAATCCGCCCAGCGGACGCAGTTCCAATATGCCTTTGTTCTTCCACGGCGGTGGGTACACCATGGGCTCTACCGATGATCATATGCATTTGATCGCAGGCCAGGTTAGTCAATCTGAAATATCTGTTTTAAGCGTGGACAATCGTCTGCGCCCGACCACTTAGTTCTTAGGTCCTTTGGACGATGCCGACAATGCCTTCCGGTGGCTGCGAGAGCAGGGGCGAAGTCCATATAAAATTGGAATTTCCGGCATATCTGCTGGTGCCTTATTGGCAACTCAATTGATCTACCGTTGTCAAGAAAACCAAACCTCGCTGCCAAGCTAAGCGGTGATTATGTCTGGGCCTGAAAATCTTGACTTCACCGGCGGGTCTGGTGATTACAACGCTGGGCGTGACATTGTCTCAGCTGCTCGGCTTCAAAACATTCGAAAATATTACCCGCCGAGTACCATCGTCAGTAATCAAGTCGCTCTATACCCCGCCGCACAGACCTATATGAAATACCCCAAAACTCGATTCCAAGTAGGCGACCGTGAAGTGCTGTTAGATGACAGCGTGCATTTCTTTCAGCAGATGCGAGGGCAGGGGCACGACGTCTCGTTACAAGTCATCCCCAATTTAATTCACTGCGGACAAATGCTCAGGCAGGTTTTCCAACCCGGTCTTTGCAATCGAACAGGCAGCAACCTTTATTAAGAATGATTTCTTGGAAAACCGAAACGAAGCTCTCACCTAAATTTCAGAAATACTTTCAGGTCAAGACAAACCATGACTTCCCGGTCCAGGGTTAATCGGTGTCACCAAAAAGTGGCGAAGCATCTTGCGAGTGATTTCGCAACCTCTCTCTAAATGCGCCTCTCCTGTGGTAACTCATCTGCTTGGCACTATCACCCGCCAACTAACAGAGCCGATTGGTCGGCGACCGAAAAACTCCGCTGGCGTTCGTTTTTTTGTGTCGGTGCTATAAATTCGCCCCATCTTTTCAGTGTGCTATTCTGCTCGGACAGGCGTGCATTCGCACGTGCAAGTGGAATCACCTGCTCCTAAAGCCGACCGTTTTAGCAGAATCCCCCTTCGGCACAAAGTTTGCGACTCTTAATACACTCTGATCAGACAAACTCTATGGCCAACTAAAAAGACATCTCATGACCACTATTTACGTCGCCGTTGCCATCTCCAGTGCGCTTATGTTCTTCCTGTTTTTCATCTTGCCGGCCTTACCTTCTCGCACTGAGAAAATGGATGAGACTCCATCGTTGTCAAAGCAGGCAGCGAAAACACCGGCCCCGTCAGGAACGCTCCTTGATAATAAAGAAGTGGCTGGCACCGGCGTGTAGACAGCTTGAGGAGGCGCCCAAATATATCGACCCCAAAGGTGCGACTCGCGGATGAACCCACCTACACAAAGTTCCACCAACTTGGGTCTTGTATAACTGACCAAAGAAATTCCGACTGGGCCTTCCATTACCAGGCGGGGGCCTCGCAGTCGATCGATTCGCACCTTCCGCCGTTGGCGTGCAGCGCCCGCAAACGCACAGTAAAGCGGCCATTACCGCATTGCCAAGCAACAACCACGCTGATTTCTGCGGTTAAACCCCATCACTTCAACCCGTCCAAACTTCGGCACGAAGATTGCGTAGTACTCTGTTGGACGGTGGCGAGTTGCCGAGAAGTTTGCTCAGACCTTGGCGTATACATGCTCTTAGAACAAGCCGTTGCTGACGTCGCTCGTTATTTAGAGATGCGGCGCTGCCATGGACCATCTTGTTGATAATCGCCTTGGATCGCGCAAACCAAAATCGTCAAGCGCAACTTTGGTTTCATCGCGTTCAAGTTAACCAAACTGGCTTCCAACCAATGCGAGCTAGGGCCGTCTTTTACAAATTGCACATTCACCACCTACTCTCAGTAGCGCAGAGGCAAAGATGAAAACTAAATCAAAAATGCCTGCCCTGCAAAGCGCACAACCATCATCTCGCTCCAGCCGATTGAAGATGCTTAAGGAGATTCTTGGGAACCCAAAAACCCCCTATCCCATCGACGCTGACACAGCTCGGCGATATTACGCACAAGCCGAATCGGGAAAAGGCTTCGGAATTGGAAGCCTCAGCGGCGAGACGGTTGATCTAGCCGAATACGTAAATGTACAAGATTATGAATCACTATCACCAGATGACCATCTCAGCTGGGCGCGTTTAATCGAAGAGCAACAATCGACAAAACACCGATTCGCGTGCGAGGAATACCTTGCAGGCGAAAAGCTTTTTGAAATTGGCGGCAACGCCATCCCAGATTACTACCTTCTTAATGCCAGGATCTACCAACAAACGGGCTGGCAACTCGCTACGGTCAGTAAAATCATACCTGCCGAAGTTTTCTTTCACTGCCACAGTCATAAATTCTTTCCCGTCACAACTTTCATGCGACCCTTGGGAACGGATTACTTGGAAGAGCCAGATATCGGCCATGATATTGCTGGGCATGTCGCAACCTTTACGATTCCGCAAGTGGCACAAGTGATGAATAATCACGGACTGGCGAACGACCTGATCCACCATGAGAAAGAAGCAAAATTAAAACTTGCAAAATCCGCGTGCGAACGCGACGCAATCCTTAAAGAAGCCACCGAATTGCTACTGTACGCTGGGCGCCTGTACTGGTTCACCGTTGAGTTTGGACTTGTTTTGCAAAACAACAAACTGAAAGCTTTCGGAGCTGGCATTCTTTCATCGCCAGGCGAGAGCAAATTCAGCGTTGATTCCCTTGAATCCAACCGGATTTTGATCGACCTGAGAGACGACCGAGACTTGCTGCGCCTGGCGACTACGGATTATCTCATCAGTGAATATCAAAAAACTTATTTTGTGCTCCGTGATTTTGATGCGTTAGACAGCCTTACGCCAGAACGCATTCTCAGCACGGTGCATGCCGCTAAAAACTTACCGCATCATACGTGGCGTGAACTCGTGCCTGGCGACACCGTTTTGAACGTCGGAGCGACCATGATGTCCTCTCTGGAAAAATACTATCGGCTGCTTGCCGATCAGGATTCAGACCCTTGTATCCGTCGCACAGCCATTCGCAATTTGCGGATGTACGCGAACGGGATTGCCACGAATCGATCTCGAGATGTAGCGTTTCTAAAAGAACTCCCAACCGTCCCATCGAAATTAATTGCGGAATTTTGCCGCGTGGATCAAGGCAGGGACGTTAAGTGCGGATGCGACTGTAAAAGAACTCCTCATAAAACAACCGATCTTCGCTAGTGAAAGCCCTTAACGAACATGCGATTGGCAAGACTCCCCACACGCTGCATGTTTCAACCACACCTGAATTCCCCGATAACTTTCAAACCGTTCCCTCCCAGAGATAAAATGATTTCTCCTATTAATTTCAAACAATGGATCGAAGACCATCGCCATCTGTTGAAACCACCGGTAGGGAATCAAGTCGTCTACACCGACACTGACTTTATCGTCATGGTGGTAGGCGGTCCGAACGCTCGTAAGGATTTCCATTACAACGAGGGCGAAGAGTTTTTTTACCAAATCGAGGGCGATATTAACCTGGCCCTCATGGTTGATGGGGAGTTGCAAAATATTGAAATCAAAGAAGGGGAGATATTTCTCCTGCCACCCAGAATCCCTCACTCCCCCCAAAGAGGCCCCAACACGGTGGGGTTAGTCATAGAGAGACAACGACTACCCAATGAAAAAGATGCTTGTATCTGGTTCTGCGAATCTTGTAACCAGGAATTATGTCGAGCAGATTTCCAGCTAAACGACATCGTGAAACAGTTACCCATGTTAATG
This sequence comes from Planctomycetaceae bacterium, assembly GCA_024232675.1. Taxonomy (GTDB): domain Bacteria; phylum Planctomycetota; class Planctomycetia; order Pirellulales; family Pirellulaceae; genus CAJQPP01. Next base: position 2,301 of record JAAEPL010000061.1, on the reverse strand, counting down.
AATTCGTTTTACAAGGATGAAATAAAACGGACCTGCCCGCATTGCCAAACGGTAATGCAACCTCCCACTTAAGTACGCTTCTATCAGCGATTTCAATCATCAAATTCAAAAAAGGATTTTGAACATGCCCTGTAATCAACTTAAAGAACTCTATCAACTTTGCGAAAAAAACGACTTCAAAATTGGCTCTTTAGATATCGTTCGATTGATCTGCAAAAAATGCAATGTAAAAGAAGTTTGTCCGGCCGTTTTGATCGAAGAGTACGAATCCGAACTCACGGGTGAACGATATGAACTGGGGCTCGAACTGCCCTAAAACGAATTTAAGCTGCCATCCCAAAAACGAGTTCTACGTTTTCAACACAGCTCACTGAGCTCCTTAAAACACTGTGCGAATGTGCGATTATGGCCTTAAGATCGCCGCATTTCCGCTCGCCATCCAGTTTGCCAAAGCTCTATCTTTGGAACAAAAAGAAAAGTGGTTCTACGGAATAGTATTTGCGGATGTAGGACGCTGTCAGGACGCCCGCCTTTAGTGGGTCGCTGCAAAAGGTTTTCGCTCACCTAGCGAGGGCAATCGCGAGGGTCTTAAAGGCGGCTTTGACGGCATCGCGAGAGCGCTGCCGCGGTGAGCTTTAAATCCTCACCGCGAACTTTCGCACCAAAAGCTTTGGGCAAAAGAAATTTCCCAAACACGGAGGTCGCCATGGGGCAGGGCAGAACTTACGAACCGAAACAAAAATCTGCATGCCTGTTTGCGGAACAAAGCCCGCAAAAACATAAGCGTCAATAGATCATCCAAAATTGGAAACTACATACCGGAGATGACACCATGAAACTGATTGAATTCTTCGCAAAACTTGAAGCCTTTGAGGATGCTATCCCTTTGCAGTGCCTCAAGGAAGCAATGTGTGAGCTCCAGATCGAGCATAAAGATATTGCCGAACCTTCACGCTTTCATAGTGAAAAATACCAACGCAACCTTTTAATACGCACCCCCAACTTCGAAGTACTGCTGTTGTGTTTTGAACCCAAACAGGGGACTCCAATCCATGATCATTCCGGTTCCGCATGCGGTGTGATGGTCATTGAGGGCACCGCGACGGAGGTTAGCTATGAAATGACAACGACCGGGAGACTCGTCGAATCGGGCACCGCTGACCTACCTGCGGGTGGGGTGGTTGGATCCCAGGATAACGACATTCATTCCTTAGGTAACACACAAGTCGGTGAGAGACTCATCACTCTTCACGTCTACTCTCCGCCACTTGGCAGCGTCGGCAATTACTCGCGTCAAGATCATTCGAAAACACTCGTGACCGCTGCGACACGAGATGGTTAGCGATTCCGGCCTGGCTCCTTCAAGCCCACCCCTTTTATTGAGTCCGTAAGTAAAAGACTGATACGACATGAAAATACAACAGATCCACCACGTAGCGTACCGCTGCAAAGATGCCAAAGAAACGGTCGACTTCTATACGAAATATCTCAACATGGAATTCATGTTGGCGATTTCTGAAGACAAGGTCCCATCGACAAAAGCAAACGACCCCTACATGCACCTTTTCCTCGATGCTGGAAATGGGAACATCCTCGCCTTTTTCGAATTACCAAATTCCCCCGATATGGGGAGGGACGAAAACACTCCTCAATGGGTGCAACACATTGCATTCCAACTAGAAAGCGAAACAGCTTTACTGCAGGCCAAAGAAGATTTGGAGGCTGCTGGTATCGAAGTTCTCGGCCCCACGGATCATGGCATCATTAAGTCGATTTATCTATTTGATCCGAACGGTCATCGGCTTGAGTTAACAACCACTACCGCCTCAGCAGAGGAACTCCAAAGATTGGACGCCGTAAAATGGGAAATGCTCGAGGAATGGACTCAAACAAAAAAAGTCTCCCACAAAGCCCAGTGGCTGCATGCCGAAGAATTTGCCAAGTAAATCCAGTCTCCTTAATTTCGATTCCGTACGACATTCAATTTTGACGACGGCATCGATCTTTAATAATGGATTCCAAACAGAAAGCTTGAAAACCATGAATAAAGACCAAAGAGAATCCTGCAAGCTGGATCCGCAGGTTACAACGCCCCACACCATTGGGGAGTGGATATCGCTCTATCCAGAAACCTTTCAAATCTTTCTTGGCCTCGATATCGATGTATGCGTGGGCGGTTTTGATTCCTTGCAAAAAGCCTGCAGGGAAAAGGACCTTGATTACGAAAGCACCGTTAAGCAATTGACAGCGTCGATAAACAACCACCAAACAAGCAGCTTGAGTGCGACTTGAGGCGCCCCT
>JAAEPL010000060.1 GCA_024232675.1 Planctomycetaceae bacterium | reverse complement strand
GTTTCATCAAAGGATTCCAGGCTGCGAAACGTTGATACCCTTGAGGGCCATTTTTAACGCATCCCGGTTCGGTGCGACCTGGAATGCCGTCGGTCGATCAATCAACTCATCGTCGACTAATTGTTTGAGACTCATGGTAAAGTCCTGCATTCCTTCTTCCGCACCGATCCGAATCGCATCACCTAATTTGTGATCTTGCTCTTCTAAAACAAGTTTGCGAACCGTTGGGTTGAAGGTCATGATCTCACAGGTCGGCACACGACCGACCCCTTCGCGGATGCATGGCAAAAGTTTTTGAGCGATAATCGCTTTCATGTTCATGGCCATGGCACTGCGAATTGCCGAGTGCATTTCCTCGGGAAAAAGGTCCAAGATACGGCCAATCGTCGAAGGCGAAGTGGACGCGTGAATGGTACCAAACACCAAGTGACCCGTTTCCGCAGCATGGATGGCTGTCATGAAAGTCTCTTGGTCACGCATCTCACCCACCAGAATAATATCCGGATCCTCGCGCACAGCGTGTTTCATACCGACACTAAAGTCCACGACATCGATCCCAACCTCACGCTGGTTGATCAGACACTTGTCGTCCTTAAATACAAATTCAATCGGATCTTCCAAGGTCAGCAGATGCCGCACGTAGTGCCGATTGATGTAGTTCAACATGGAAGCGATGGTGGTACTTTTTCCGGAACCCGTCACACCCGCCAACAGAACCATGCCCTGATCGTGGTGGCACAACGTTTCGATCACCGGTGGCAAGTGAAGGCCTTCGAAGTTGGGAATAAAATTATTCACGCGCCGCGCGACCAAACCAATTCGCCCGAGTTGTTGCAGCATGTTGACGCGGAATCGCCAACTTTCGCCGTCCACGTCTATGACATATGCAAAGTCAGCCCCGCCCTCTTTTTGAAAGATTTTACGGGTTCGCTCATCCAGCATTGGCAAGAGAAGATCGATCATCTCCTCGGCTCCAATCGGCTCCCGGTTCATCGGTTTCAGCGTACCGTGAATGCGAATGATAGGCGGTTGCCCAACCTTCATGTGCAAATCGGAACCTTCCAGCTTCACCAGAGCTCGAAAGTACTTATCAACCGCGTTCCCTTCCTTCAGTGTCAGCAAACGACTGCGTAGCGATTCCGCTGTTACCTCGTTTCCAAAACCACTGGATTGCTCCTCGGTTGGACCGGATTCTTTCTTGGGTGATCCCATGTTGTTTTATTCTCCATTGTTTAGCAGCAGGTGAGATCCTGCATGCTTGATACGTCAGGCTGTGGCAATCAATCGGCGATACTTCGCATCTTTTTGGGTGGTTGTCCGAGCGGTGGCGGACGGTGATTACGGATCAGGACGAACTGAATTACCAATGTACTTCTGACATCGTCTTTTTTCTATTTTATACGAAGGCCTCTGCCCCGTCTTTCCCCGCAATTGCCGTAATATTTAGTTTCCTGACCTCGGGCAGGGCCTCTGAGAGCGATTTGTGACCGGAATTGGCAATAAAAACGGTTTGACCGGCATGGATGTCATAGGTATCCGGCGATGGCGAACCGGTTTCCAGCACTTGCTCGGCCCCCGAGCCTAGGGCCCCCAGCGTGGCGGCTGCGGCAAAATCGGCCTCTCGACAGGGCCTCTCCCGCAGGCTTCGGGCCTGTTCCGCTAGGCGTTTTCGTCTATGCTGTGGACGTTCCGGACGCGAAATCCGGCTGTCCCTTCCGATTTAACCGAGCTTTCAGGAGCCCTGCCGTGGAAGCAGAACTCATTGACCGAGCCGATTCGATTCAGCAACGCATTACGCAATTACGGGATAGTCTTTGACTACGATCAACGCCTCGAACAAATTCGTGTCATCGAAAACGAAACGATGGTGGCAAATGGATTTTGGGACAATCAGGAATCCGCCCAGGAAACCGTGGCGACGCTCAAATCACTGAAAGCAGTGGCGGGGCCTTTGACCGATATGTTGGCGGCAAGTGATGACCTGGCCGCGCTATTGGAAATGGCGGAAGAAGATCCGGAAATCGAAGCCGAAGTCACCGACGAGTTGCGACGCTTGGAAACAGCTCTAGAAGATCTGGAGCTGAAGTCTCTATTGAATGGACCGCATGACAATAGCGGAGCCATTTTGACAATCAATGCTCGTGATGGCGGTACTGATGCCAACGATTGGGCCGAAATGCTGCTCCGCATGTACAGTCAGTGGGCACAAAAACACGAATACACGGTCGGCCTGCTGGACCGCAACGATAATGACGAGGCGGGTATTAATAGCGCCACGATTGTGATTCGCGGCCCCATGGCTTTTGGATACCTCAAAGGTGAAGACGGCATGCACCGCTTGGTGCGGATCAGCCCGTTTAACGCTGACGGTAAACGGCAAACCAGTTTTGCCGCCGTCGATATCTCACCTGAGATTTCCGAGAGCGTTGATATTGAGATCAACGAGGCTGACGTTCGCGTGGATACCTATCGAGCCAGCGGCGCGGGTGGACAACACGTTAATAAAACTGACAGCGCCGTGCGTTTGACTCACATCCCCACCGGGGTGGTCGCTCAATGCCAAAATGAGCGTAGTCAGCATAAGAATCGGGCTACCGCTTGGAAAATGCTACGCTCCCAGTTAGCGAGGTTGGAAGAAGCTAAGCGGGAGGAAGAAGAGGCTTTGAAATACCAAAATCGACCAAGAGTCGGTTTTGGATCTCAGATTCGTAATTATTTCCAACACCCCGATCAACGCGTCAAAGATGCACGAACAGGTCACCTAATCGGCGATTTTAGCCGTGTCTTGGATGGTGATATTCAGCCATTTCTAGACGCCTACCTGCGTTGGAAGGTCAAATCAGGTAACGAGTGATCGAATCTGCCGCCGCTAACGAAATCTATTCGAAAGTCGGATGGGCTGTTCAATCCCTAACGCTGTCGTTTCAAAAATAGCACGACCTGTTTGTGCACCGAGTTTGTCGCGAAGCAATCGTTGCCTCGGGATTGAACGCCGTAACGTAATCTGCGAATGAATCGCCGGCGATTCATCTCCTGGGTTACACTCCTAACCTAAACTAGCGTCCTAGACATTCGGGGCATCTGACATCGACCGCAGCGCGGATAGATATAACAAATGTTTTTCCTCGTGGTCGTGACTGCTGGTTAGTTGGGTGGCGGCACGAATAACATCGCGGCGGCTGACTTGGCCAACCAAAACTTTATCACGAACCACCGGCAAACGGCGGGCTGGACTCGTCAAAAAAATCTGGGCCATGGTGACAAGCAGCGTGTCTTCAGAAATGGTTTTCGGCGTTCGATTCATCAAGGAATCGACACGGTCGATGGGAACTTGTTCGTACGCTGCTTCCACCAGTACCTTCATCACTGACTTTTCCGAAAAGACTCCTAGCAGACAATAGTTTTCGTCGACGACCGGCGCACCAGAAATTTTGTTTTCAATCAACAACTCAACCGCTACAAACACGTTGGTGTCGGGGGCCAGAGTAATGAGATTGCAGTTCATCATCTCGAAGGCATGAAGATGGGATACCGCGGAAGGACAGAAGCTCTTATACATTTGGGACCTCGCGAGAAAACCGAAACAAAGGCAGTTACTTAAAGACTAGGAGATCTTCTCAGCAACCGATTGGAAAAAACCTGACTGTTGTTCGTGAATTTTTTCACGATCGGCCAATAGCGCTTGTGAAATTTTTCTCAAGCAAAATAATTAGCTGCGATAGACTATTTTTGAACTCGAAAGCGAACTCTCTCATGTGTCCCGTGATACATTCATCGCGGTTCTAGAACCTTGTCAATTTGGACACCCGACGTAATGCAATCCTTGAAAGCTTGTCACTGTTGTGGCTTGATCCATCAAATACCTGAGCTGTCGCCCAGCTCCGTGGCTGTTTGCACACGCTGCGGTTCACGGATCACATCGAACACCGACACGAAAAAATCCGCTGCCCGCACGGCCGCCGCAGCGCTTGGTGCACTACTGCTTTTTTTCCCTGCGGTGACCTTGCCAGTCCTGCAAATTGAACGCCTCGGTCATCAATATCACTCCAGTATTTTAGGCGGCACATTGGAATTAATTCAGCACGGCGATTGGTTCGTCGGCCTCGTTGTATTGCTGTTCTCCATCGTGTTCCCGCTCATCAAAATTCTTACCATGCTGGAATTAAGCTGGCTTTCATTGATCCACCGTCGGCACAAATCCATTACCTATAAACTGATGGAGTATGCGGGCAAGTGGTCCATGATGGACGTTATGCTGCTGGCGTTTCTCGTCATGCTTGTAAAACTTGGCAACCTGGTTGAATTCCAATTTGGGCCGGCCGTGGTCGCTTTTGTAGTTTGCGTGGCGATGAGCATGATTGCCTCTATCTGCTTTGACCCTCACCTTATCTGGACCGAGGAAGAGCCCTAAGCTCATCACAAGTTAGCGGGTCCCCGATGGCGAAAAACGAACTCTTCCAACACCGAAATAACAAACATGACTGACCAACCTATTGACCCCGCTTCCGCTGGCTCGGAGGTCGCAGCCATTCCCGTAGCCAAGATCGAGCCTCGCACCTCCTTCTTGAAAAAAGCATTTGGAGCTACCTGGATGTGGTTAGCCACGCTGGCATGCTTGATCATTGCGCTCGTCTTAATGGCGATGTCATGGCTATCAACGGGAACGCATATCACGATCTCCTTTGAAGATGGGTATGGGATCAAGGCAGGTGACACTCTGAATTTCCGCGGAATTGATGTTGGGGAAGTTAAGAATGTCGACGTCAACACAGGCCTAAGCACCATCTCGGTACATGTCGAGTTGCAACAGAACGCCATCGACTTAGCCCGTCAAGGAAGCCAATTCTGGATCGAGCGTCCTCAACTGGGGCTCGGTCGCATCAGCGGCTTAGACACCGTGGTCGGGGCCAAATACCTAGGCGTCATTCCCGGCGAAAAGACAGCGGCAGCTTGCTATGAATTCGTGGGAATCGAGTCGCCCCCCGTCATTCGCGACGGGACTGGAAGTGACATCTCCATACAATTTGAGGATGGCTATGGCATCGATACCGGCGCCGTCGTTCGCCACCTGGGGATTGTGGTGGGCGAAGTCACCACTGTCCAACTGGCAGAAAAACTTGACAGCGTAACGGTCTCGGTACGGCTCTCCGAGGCCGCCGCAAATGCAGCGCGTTCGGGAAGCCAGTTTTGGATCGAGCGACCTGAATTAGGACTTTCGGAAATTCGTGGTTTGGCAACCTTGATCAGTGGGCCGTATATCGATTTTTTGCCAGGCCCTGAGCAAGCGCCGTTAGTCCGCCATTTCCAAGGAGCCGGATATGCTCCCCCCGCTAAAAAACGCGATGCCAAGGGACTCGAGCTTGTCCTCACCAGTGACCAACAACGGGCGCTGCGAGCGGGCGTACCCGTCAACTATCGAGGATTAACGGTCGGCCATGTCGTTTCGGCCCGTTTGGCTTCCGACGCTTCGTCTGTCCAAGCCAGGGTGTATATCAAACCGGAATACAAAGAGCTCGTACGTATCGATTCACAATTCTGGAGCAACATTGGAATTGATGCCGATTTTGGAGTGACTGGGATTGAACTGAAAACGGACTCTCTCCAATCGCTGGCCGTAGGAAGTGTCAGTTTCGCGACCCCCGACCAACCGGGTCGCAAAGCCAGAACCGGAGATCGGTTCACTTGCAATTCCAGCTACCAGGAAAACTGGTTGAGCTGGAATCCCAAGATCGCCATTGGCGAGCAGATGTTGCCCGTCGGTAAACAACGTCCCGACTCCTTTCGATCGAATCTTCGCTGGAAGGAAAAAAGTCTAACTTTCACTCGCAAAAAACAACGACAAGGATGGCTGGTTCTTTTAGAAAACGGGCGCTTGATCGGCCTGAAACGCTATTTACAGCCACCAGATGAACGCATCGCTGATTCTGCAATGCTGGAAATGTCCGGCGCCGAGTTTCCCTACATCGCTTCTCGCGTCGCACCCTTTGGGACTCTTCTAAGCTATCAACTGTCGCCCGAAAAAATTGACCAGAAACCATGGCCTGTTGACCAATTGAGACGGCCCAAGTCGCCCGAGGATTGCTTGATTGTTTCCGATCCGCAAGCAGCGGTTGTGCCTTTAGCCTCCACTAGCATCGACGGACTTGAAGACGATC
>JAAEPL010000059.1 GCA_024232675.1 Planctomycetaceae bacterium | reverse complement strand
CAGCTTCTGACACAGAGTTATAAAAATGTTTACTAAATCGTGTGACAAGCGCAGCTTGAGTCTTACTCAATTTTCTATTGATTATTTTAGTCACTTTCTCTAGTAATATTGGTGACTTTAGAGGAGCTCGATCAATCATAATATTTCCCTGCTTTCTGATACCAACTGTATATTGAAGTGTAGATTGTTTTTCAAAAATAAACAGCAAGTTGTCAAATAATCTAAGTAATTATTTTAATTTAGTTAATTCAATAAGTTTATGATTTTTATCAAATTTGATCATAAAATAACCATGAATTCCATTATGTGTAATCCATGGTTTTAACGCAGAAGCAGGAAATTGAATTCTTAGCCCTTCTTCTGTCTTAACGTGCACGTTAATAGCACCACCAGCGTAATAATTTAAATATTCCTGATCACTAAGTTGTATAAAGAATCGAAATTGAGAAATCATTAATTTTTATAAATCCTCAGGACGGATATTGTTGTAAGTAGAGTGTAAATGCTACCCCATCTAAGGGTCTGCTGTAGTAATATCCTTGAATAATGTCACAGCCTAATTCTTCTAAAATTCGTCTTTGACCTTCCTCTTCAACACCTTCTGCAATAACGGTAAT
>JAAEPL010000058.1 GCA_024232675.1 Planctomycetaceae bacterium | reverse complement strand
CTTCAAAGCGCCAGAAACCGAACTCGGTCCACCACGCCAAGCCTATTTCACTCTGGATACGACCGGTGGTGTGAAGAGACAGTACGACGGTCGTTTCGCCACCTTTTCCTTCGTGGTGCCGATGGATGATGATCGACAACAGTATCGGATCGTTACGCTGGTTGGAAAAGCTGGTGATCGCTCCGCAGAGCGCGTCTTTCAGCTAACCCCACCGTCCAATGGCGGTGGCGCGAATCGCGGTTACCAAGGCATTCTGTTAGGTGGCGGAGATGTCATTATGACGGAAGCTGCGGAGACCGTACCAGTTCTGCAGAAACGACCGATTCGCAATGGCGATTGGATCATGCTGATTAATTATCACCGCACTGATACGACTCAGGATCCCACGGTTGATCCGATGTACGACGATGTTCAACTGGATTTTTATCAAGTGCTTAACGCCAGTAAAACGACGGATGATCCGGACGATCCATACGATCCTGATGACGATCCAAATGAACCCGCCGACAATAAGTCTTATTTCGTTACTTTGCAAGGTCCTGACTTTGATGTGTTTCGTGACTGGGACCCGACTGCCGGCGTCAATGCTGCGACGCAGACCGTGACCTATGCTGTGCTGATCCCCAATGTGCTGGCTGTTTACGAGCGGACGATCCGGGCCGAACAAGCGTCACTTTGGACTAATTAGTGAACTTCCTACCTTTAAAATTACTCTTCTCAATCTCTTCCGAAATTTGATTCTCAAAGTAAACCAACAGGTGCTTTTGGAGCCCATTATGAGAAACTCGAACTCCCCTTCTCAAAACCATCGCCGCCGCATTCAGCGTCGCGGGATGTCGTTGTTGTTTGTGGTCAGCCTGATCCTATTCATCACCTTGTTGGGCACGTCATTCATCGTCGTCGCCACTCAATTTTCACAGAGTGCCAAGATTCGCACCCGCCTGCAAGCTCGCGGTGATAGTCCCCGGCAAGTCGTGCAACGCGCTTTTTATGACTTGGTGCGTGGTCCGGAGCCCGGAAATGCCCAATCCGCCCTGTACGGTGGTCACAGCATTCTCGCCGATATGTATGGGTACGGAATTGGCGGAGTGGTTGAGCAGGCCGTCGCAGTGAATGCGCCGTCGAACAACATGGTGCCCGGAACATTTGAATTTACACTGACGCCCAACTCGTTAGTCGATTTACGACCCGATGCGACTTCCACCACGTTGCAATTGAGCGATATACCGGGAGCTTATAACGGTTTGGTTTTGACATTCGCGCGTGGACTCTACTCGGGTACCTCGGTACGCATCATTGGTTACTCCGGGAATTTACCGGGTGCCAACACGACGTTGCCCTTCACCTTTACTGCCTATCAAGAAAAAAGCCGTAACGAAGATCCCATTGTTTCCCGAACCGGTGGCTCATTTGCGGTTGGGAACATCATCGGAGCGTCGGTGGTCCTGAATGGACGTGCTTACCATGGTTACGGTGCCGGTGGCTATGCCAGCGGAGGGTTGGGTACCAACGCCAACGAACCTAATCGCTCGGAAAAACAATCGAGTGACCCCGCCAACCCAGCCCTTTCGTCGGAGCCCTATACGGCTTCGGGCGTCAACGAGAACTGGGATTCCTCTAACGATTGGCAGACGATGTTTCTGGCATCCCCGTTAGGCCCGGATGGTCAACTCATGAATCCATCCTTTGAGCGACCGGCACTCTACACTGCGGCCCAGTCGCCCCTGAGGAATTTTCGTGCTTTCGGCGAGCCATCAAACAGCCCCGGTAACTTGAATTTACAAGTCGATAACAACGGTGACGGTGTTCTCGACAGTATTTGGATTGACCCGGGTTACCCGATCCAAACCGATATCGATGGACGACGGTACAAAAATCTGGTGTCTTACCTCGTGGTCGATATGGACGGCCGTTTCAACGTCAACGCCCATGGAACGTTATACCAATCGGACCTTGATGGTGATGGAATCTATAACAATCGAGCCACCTCAACAGCCGGCGGTGAGCAGTACTTGGGTGGCGTGAATCCGCTAGATTGGAATTTGCCTTTCGGCCAGTATTGGGGCCCTCCGGAAATTTCTTTGGCGCCCGCGTTGGCGGCAGCTGGAGACATCCAGCAAAACGCGTATTACGTCAACTTGCTGACTTCGCGTTACGGTGAAGATCTTTATCCCGGCAACGCCAATTTGCGACAGGCCTGGAATCGATACGAGCAATTTGGTTTTCCTGCAGCCCCTTCCATTGTCAACAGCGGTGAGGTCTTCCCAAATCTATGGACGGGAGGATTGTTTGGCACCAGCTTGGATCTCAGTGGGCGTTATACCGATGGAGTACCCCAGTTCTTTGCAGCCAACAGTAATGTGCCTGTCAGTTTGAATGCGAGCATTGAGGGAACAACGCTGATACCGACCCGCGAAACGGGTCAATCGCCTTATGAGTTTTCGTTAATGGAGAATTCTCGGTTTGCCACAGTACCGGCTGATGTTAGTGACGACCGACCCTACACAGCCAAGGAAATGGAGAAATGGTTGCGATTGTACGATCGGGACAGTGGCATGTTGCCAAACCGTCTGGTCGAAAACCTTTCCAATTTTGACAATCTCAATCCTCATATCATTGGTCACTCCAGTTTTGAAACACCGGCGATCCCTGGATTTGAGCCCGATTCCACTTTGCCACAGGAAGCAGGGCTAGGTTCACCCGTTCCCATCGTGCAGCGTGTTCATCACCTATTGGTTAACAACGGTTACGATCCGGCGACAGCGGGCAATATGGTGGCAGAGTTGTTATCACCCGAATTGAGGATGGGCCTGCCGTTCGATTTGAACCGTCCTTTTGGGGATGGGAAAGACAATAATAACAATGGTATCTACGACGAATTTACCGAGGTAGGTAACGGTGCTGAGTCGCTGCAATCGGTGACCGGCGATTTGGTTGCCATGGACCCTGATGGCGATGGTAATCCGGCCACCAATGGTCAGTGGGCCCGTTATCGATTTGCCAAGGAGCTGTATGTGCTGTTGTTGTTGGCGACAGATGATACAGCCCCCATTGCACCTAACACCAATCCTGGCAGCGGTGGGCTGACCGATGACGCCACTCGTCGACGTGTGGCGTTGGCTCAATGGGCCGTTAACGTTGCTGATTTCCGCGATGCGGATTCTATTAACACGCCGTTCGAATTCGATTTCAATCCATTCAACGAAAATGGTTGGGCAGCTGATGGAGATTTATCGACAGACGACGGAGCCGATACATTCGTTGTCTGGGGCTTGGAGCGACCTGAGTTGTTGTTAACCGAATGCACAGCATTTCATGATCGTCGCACCGAGGATACTAGCACGGGCGAAACGGTCGAGGACGGCGACGAACATTTCGATAGTAAATTGGTTCCCAACGCCTCCGTTTTCTTCGAACTTTACCGACCTTGGTCGCAGAATGAGTTTGATCAAATTCATCCCTTCGAATTAGGCGGTAATGCGGTGGGTGGGATCGATCTCGCTCAGGATAGTACGGGCAATGGTGATCCCGTGTGGCGGATGGTGGTTTCCACAGAGACCAACTTTAGCACGCCTTGGAAAGATGTTTCCAACGACCAACCGGGTTTGGATGCGATCGACGCAGCCGAGCAATTTCGACGTATTTATTTCACACGCCCCAATGACGTAGTGGAACCTAGCGGCGGGCGGCAAAAAGCCTATTGGCCGGGAACGGATGCGGGTGGCGTTGCCGATGAGCTCAACGGTAATTCATTGGTCGGTCCCGGTGGATACGCCGTGGTCGGGTCGGCCGGTACGAAAAGTTTAGGTGCCTATAATTCGTGGGCCGGACGTCGCGATGATCCCAACTGGCAAACTTTACTGGGGGAAACCCGAGGAGTCTCGTTGGATCCGGTTAATCGAGAGGTGATCGTGCGAACGGGGCCCGGGAATGCCGTATCTGAGATTCGTGAAAACGTGGTTGCCATTCCTATCGACACAACGGGTTCAGTAACCGGCACGGAAGATGTCCGTCGTTCACTAGGGGTCTCAGATCCCATTGATGGTTATTATACCTACGGCGAATTCACTGGAACGAGTGCTCCCTCTGCCCCGACCGGAGTCGTAGCGGTGGGGGATGGCTACGAATTTGATTCTACGAAAGACGTACCCGTCGATCATCCTGATGCACGCAGTGACGGCGTCGAAGCCTTTATCATGACGAACGGGCAGACTTTGAATTTCCGCAGTGTGTTCCTGCAACGACTAGCCGATCCGACTCTGCCGTTTGATGAAGATACCAACCCTTACCTGACGATTGATCGTCAGCTGATTGATCTGGTGGCCTTTAATGGGGCGGCTGATGACGCAGATGAACCGGGTATTGGTACGGCGATTGAAGCTTTTGCTACGAACGAACGTGGACGAGCGAGTAACACAGAGCGTGTGTCTTCCCCACTCTTTTCCGACCCCTTAGACCGTCGTCAACTGTGGCCCATCGAGGGTGCGGGTGAGGATCTGATTGCTCAGGCACCCGATCCGGCCGACGATCATTTCCTGAAAATTGAACTCTACGAATCTTTGGGCTTGGTTAACAATGCTTATAACCAACCCGAATTTGATCCGATTGCCCCGGTAGCGTTTGGTGGCTTGACTTGGCATAACCGACCCTATGCCAGTCATATGGAATTGTTGGATGTACCTTTCACCAATTCGCATCAGTTACTGGCGTCACCACAGACAATCGGAGCGCCCGTGGGTTACACGCTTAACCGTTTGAGTAGCGGTGGTGACCCCTTTGCCGAGCCTGTTTACGGCGGTCAGTTTGGGCACCTGTTTAACTTTTTCTCGCCAGGTGTTTCCCCGGCAGAGCCTGCTGATTTGGTGCGGATTTTCGACTTCGTGAGGACTCCTTCGATGTTCCCGGGTACGAAAATTCACCTGAACAGTGGCACACCACCTGGTGATTTGGCGATTGCTCCGTTCAACACGCTGTCCCGATACCGGGAACCCGGGAAGATCAATGTGAATACCATCGCGAGTGAAGAGGTGGCGGGCGGCCTGTTAGGCCCCTATTACTCGAATCTCAACGTAGATGGGTTCAATACTGATGGGACTCCGGCATCCTTCCAACTCAGCAAGGTGGGGAATGTTGCCGAGTCAGCGCGGATTTTACCGTTCCGCAACGCCACGAATGCATTAGTGGCACCGGCAGGGGAAGCGCCGCCGTCTGCGGCCAACGCAACATTGTTGCGAGAGGATGGAACTGACCCATTGCTTTCGGTCGACAGTAATTTTCCGTGGGCCGATTCAGGCAGCGATAGCGCCAGCCATAACGACGCGTTTCGTCGCATGGGTTCTACTACTACCAATCGTTCCAGCGTCTTTGCAATCTGGGTTACGGTGGGCAAGTTCGAAGTGGATGAAAATGGAGATTTGCTGACAGTTTCAGGTGAAGGCGTTGAGTTGGGGGCCGATGAAGGTAAGAACAAACGCAGTCGCGGGTTCTTCCTAATCGATCGTTCCATTCCGGTCGGTTTCCAACCGGGTGCTGATCTCAACGTAGAAAAGATCATCCTCGCCGAAACGATTATGGATTAGAAACCCAAGCAGGTTGCTTAGTAACTCATCGAGGCTTGCTGTGTGTCACAGCGAGCCTCTTTTTTTACGCGGGCTGGTCAGAATGCTGGAGATGCCTAAACGTCGTGAATCGCTTGCTGCATCAACAGGCCCTGTCGCGTTTCCAGAACGTCATGCACGCGAATGACTTGGATCCCGGCGCGGGCCAAATTCAGCGAGACGGCGAGGGTGCCTGGGATGCGTGCTGCCGTCTCATCGTGGCTGTATTTTTTAATGAAGCCCTTGCGGGAATGCCCGACCAGGATGGGGCAGCCCGTTTCATGGAAACGAGCGACGTGAGCCAATAAGGTCAAGTTGTGCTCGTGCGATTTACCAAATCCAATACCGGGATCCAGGCAGATGCGGTCGCGTTGCACGCCCTGCTCTATCAGCCAATCGCGTCGCTGGGCCAAGTAGCCCAAGATATCTGCCACGACATCCTCATAGCGGGGGTCGTCCTGCATCGTTTGCGGTGTGCCCTGCATGTGCATCGCGCAGATGCCGGCGGACGTCTGCACCGCCACGTCGATCATGGCAGGGTCGCCCTCCAGTCCCGTCACGTCGTTAATGATCTCGGCACCGGCGTTCACGGCGGCCAACGCGACTTCGGCCTTGGACGTATCAATAGAAATCGGCACGTCGGTGCGATCAGCCAAGCCCTCGATCACGGGGATGACTCTCGCCAATTCGTCTTCCGCGGATACGGGGGTGCTGTAGGGACGCGTGCTCTCCCCACCAATGTCGAGGATGCCTGCCCCCTGCTCGATCAACTTCAAGCCGTGAGCCACGGCCGCTGCATGGTCCGAGTATCGACCACCATCGGAAAAACTGTCGGGGGTCACGTTGACGATCCCCATGATGCAAGGCAACGTACCAAATTCCAATACGCGATTTTTTAGCTGCCAGTTGCGGCAAGCATTCACCTGATTCATCGAACAATCATCCCATGGCAAGAGAGTGTGGAGGGGCCGCTTCAATCCGTACCGTTCAAATCAAGTTTTTTGAATAGCGGTAGGTGGCGATAGTAAACCTCTAGTGAACAGATTGCCAGTGAGGTGGCGTAGATTCTCCCGCCCGAACTACCGTATTGGTAATCGCTGGGATCCCAGCTACCGGCTAGTTTGCCACGCCGTGCCTGTTTGATGATCAGCAGGTCACGCAAATGTTGGTTCCAAATCTCCCAAGGTTTGCCGCCATAGTGATGCATTAACTGAGTGGCATAGTAATAGTAGTACAGGTTGTGTTTGCGAGCTTTGATGTTCGGTAAGGCGTTCTCGATTAACCAATCTACGGCGTAATTCATGCGACCGTCATCCCGTTTCCAACCCAAGTACATGCGGCACAACATGCCTTCGGCGGTCATGGCTATCTTGGGTTGAGAGTCGGGTGCTTGGTAGCGGTAAAGCGTTCCTGCAGGTGCTTTTCGAAAATCACGCGAGCGGTAAGGGCGGCTGGCGACGTCCAGAAATTGGTCCGCCAACATCAGAGTAGAATCGGCTACCTGTAAACCGGAATTCGATAACCGAGCGCTCTGCAACGCCATCAACTGCCAACCCATTACGCTGGTATCGCCGGCTTCTTGCGGTCGGTATCGCCAGCCTCCATGTTTGTGCTGAAAACCTTCGATGTAGTTGATTGCTTTTTGAGCTGGTTCTCGAAACCTTTCATCTCCGGTCATGGCTAAGGCTTCGACCAACACAATGGCGGCTTGGCCATGAGCGTAGATGGCCGCATTGGTGCGAATGCCATGCGTGATTTCGCCATCGGCCTCTTGGTGTTCCATAAGCCATCTCAGGCCCTTGGCAACCGTCTCGCGATAGATACCATTTTCATGGGTCTGTCCGGCGCCCAGGAACGGCAATAGCGCTAACGACGTCGCTGCTGCGTCGCCTGGGTTGGATTCGTCGTCGTGGTTCCGGTATTTCGCCAAGCTCCAGCTGCCGTCACAGTTTTGTACGCTGGCTAACCACCTTAGTCCACGACTGACCGCTGCTTCGCTGAGTGTGGTGCCGCCCTCTCGTTTTACGATTTCGTTTCGCAAGCGAGGGTCACGCACCGCCAGGTTAAACGACTGGGGACTCCGAGCGACCGAACGCTTGACATCCTCAATGGAAGGTAATTGGCTTAAAGGATCCGGGTCGAGGATTAATTCGCGAGCGTCCTGTGCTGCCGCGATACTGGCCTGTTTGAGTTGGCGTTCCGCCGCCTTGTTATCGTAAGCGTTCGTGTCGAATTCCAGTGGCACCTCGGGAGCAGCCT
Organism: Planctomycetaceae bacterium; assembly: GCA_024232675.1. Lineage (GTDB taxonomy): Bacteria > Planctomycetota > Planctomycetia > Pirellulales > Pirellulaceae > CAJQPP01. The sequence goes on along the minus strand of JAAEPL010000058.1, from coordinate 4,282 downwards.
CTATGTCAACACCGCCCTCTTCGTCGGCGGGGCTGATGGCTGTCGATACCGTAATCGCGGGCGGCTCGTAAGCTGTGGGGATAAGTATTAAAGCCAACACTAGCAAAGCGACCAGATGAAAAAGTAAGCTGATAAACCATGCCGGTAAGGCATGGGTCATTCGCTGGATGGTTTTAATCAGGCGCCGCGGTGGTGGTTCCGTATTCAACGTATCGAGCGTCTGTGACGCCGAGGCCGGTTCTTGCCGAGGACGACATCGCCGGGGCAGCGGAGCGGCTTGAGAGGGGCGGTTGCGTGAGGTTTGTGTCAGTAATTGTTCAGCGGCCACTTGTTGTTCGTAACTTAATTCCATCGCTGATTCGCAAGACCAGCAATCGGCAACCATCAACCACAATCGCACTGATACCGGGGCATCGCATTCAGGGCAGCAGCACATCACCACATTACCGCTTAGCCAGACCGGCCCCGCAGTTGTCTCAACGGAATGTAGACGCTGAGTTTGACTGGCGGCTTCGACCAGTTCCTGCATGGGAGAATCGCTGGCTTCCGCCCATAAATTGAGCTGTGGCCGTAACTCGGCAACGGAACTCGTATCCGGGAGTCCTTGTGCGAATAGCTTTTCAATGGAGCGGTCGATGGGGTCCGCTGGGGTGCGAGGCATAACGCGCCTAATTAGAGAGGAAATACCCGAACGATGAGATTGTTGGCATTAGTGCGTTAGGTGTCAAAGATTTTGCGGGTTTATCGAGGTGAGGTTCCAGATCGAGCTTGGAATTGGGTGGTAGCAAGGGCTCTCGTGGAGGGCTCGTTCGGGCACAAATGGGGGCCATTTCAGTTGGTAATTTAAGTCTTGGGAAACTCCCTAAACTAATACTTCGGAGGTTTCCGCGGTGATGACGCAAGTTGTTTAATTGCAATGGTTTGCGTCGAGTCAAATATGCTGTTACCGGTTGTGGCTGGGGGCTGAAAGTGATACACTACGGGCGAAGAGAATAAGTTGCGAGACAGCAGCTTCGAGAAGCAGCTATCAGGCGTCAAAGCGAAGTTGGATTTAGGGCTAAATTCAGTGCTGGCGGCGTAAATCAGGCTCGTTTTCATACCCCGCGTTGAGTCCATCCAATTTGCCTGTTTAGCGATCTCTGCGTCCCCTGAGTGACCCAGTAACCACAAGGAACCCCCCGTGTCATCTGACATCACCCAACCACCCGAAGACGACAATAACGATGATGGGAGCGGTGTAGATCAATTTGTGCAGATGCCCATCGAGCAGGAACTAAAGGAAAGTTACCTGACTTATGCGATGAGCGTCATTGTTTCGCGGGCCCTGCCGGATGTTCGTGACGGGCTGAAGCCCTCGCAACGCCGCATTTTGGTGGCCATGAATGATTTGAATCTGGGACCAGGTTCAAGTCGCGTGAAATGTGCCAAAATTAGTGGTGATACCAGCGGTAATTACCACCCGCACGGTGAAAGTATTGTCTATCCCACGCTCGTGCGCATGGCGCAGGAGTGGAACATGCGACATGTGTTGGTGGACAAACAGGGTAACTTTGGCTCGATCGCCGGTTTACCACCAGCTGCCATGCGGTATACCGAAGCCCGCTTATCGCCCGTCGCCTCCATGATGTTGGATGATCTGCGACTGGACACCGTCGATTACGTGCCTACCTATGATGAGCGGCGTCTGGAACCGACCGTCTTGCCGAGTAAGTTTCCGAATTTGCTGGTAAATGGATCCAGTGGTATCGCCGTAAGTATGGCGACTTCTATCCCTCCTCATAATTTGGGTGAGGTTTGTGATGCACTGGCATTGCTTATCGAAAATCCCCAGACATCAATCGAAGAGATCATGGGGGTACTGCCCGGCCCCGATTTCCCGACGGGGGGATTGATTTGTGGACGATCGGGCATCCACCGTGCTTACCATACAGGTCGTAGTACGATCGCTGTGCGGGCACGCTGTGAGATCGAGGAGCATAAAAAGAATCGATACCGAATCGTTGTTACTGAAATTCCCTACACGCAAAGTCGCGACTCGGTTGTTGAAAAGATTGCCAATCTGGTTAAGACGGACAAAGTCAAAGGGATCTCGGGCATCAAGGATCTCAGTGATTTAAAAGAGCCGGTCAAGTTATTGATCGATCTTAAGAGTGATGCCGATCCCGAAGTGATTCTCAATCAGTTGTATCAGTTCTCGCCCCTGCAATCATCATTCTCCATGATCTTCTTAGCCTTGGTTGACGGGAAGCCGAGGGAATTGAACATCAAACAGATGTTGCAGGAGTTCATTCGACATCGCGTGAGTGTGATTCGTCGGCGTACTCAGTTCCTGTTAGCCAGAGCCCGTCGTCGGAAGCACACCATTGAAGGGTTGTTGTTGGCTTTGGCCAACATCGATGAGATCATCAATACGATTCGCGCTTCGAAGACACAAGCGGAAGCGAAAGTGAAATTGATGGGCATCGAATGTCCTGCTGCCATGATGGAACGCGCGCTGGGTGAGCAGGGCTTTGAAATATTCCAAGATGAACGCGGCCAAGCGGACACGTACTCGCTGACCGCCGTGCAGGCAGATGCGATCCTGAAGATGACGCTTGGCCAGTTGGTCAACCTGGAGCAGGAGCGGCTCGGGGATGAACATCAAAAATTGCTGATAGAAATCGCTGACTACTTGGACATCCTCGGTGACGAGGCGCGTATCTACCGGATCATAAAAGAAGATCTCGAAGAAATTCGACGCAAGTATGCCGATAAGCGTCGCACCGAAATTACGGGCGAAGAGCTGGGCAACATCGACATCGAAGACTTGATCGAAGAAGAGAATATGGTGGTTTCGATCAGTCATCGTGGTTACATCAAGCGAACGCCCGTTAGTGCTTACAAGGCCCAACGTCGTGGCGGTAAAGGCATGAAAGGTGCCAAGGCGGTCGAAGAGGATCCGATCGAGCATGTCTTCGCAGCCAGTACTCATGCCTACCTGTTGTTCTTCACAAATAAAGGGAAGGTCTATTGGCGAAAAGTCTACGAGTTGCCGCAACTGCGTCGGGACAGTCGTGGGCGGGCAATCGTCAATCTGTTGCAACTAGCGGACGGCGAAGAAATTGCGGATTGCCGAGCGATCCGAGATTTCTCGGTAGAAGATCATTTCCTCACGATGGCGACTCGCAAGGGTCTGGTAAAGAAGACCGAACTCAAAGCGTACAGCCGCCCCAAACGAAACGGTATCATCGCGATTAAATTGCGCGAGGACGACGAATTGATTGATGTTGTCGTCACCAAAAAGGGCGATGATATTTTGTTGGCTACAGCCTCGGGTATGGCGATTCGGTTCGACGAATCCGATGCCCGTTCCATGGGGCGGAATACCTCAGGGGTCAAAGGCGTGAACCTTACCCAGGGCGATGTTCTGGTGGGTATGGTGGTCGCCGATCCTGACGCGACCCTGCTGACGGTTTGCGAAAATGGCTACGGCAAACGAACCTCCTTTGGTACCGGCGACGAAACGTCCGAAGACGATACCTCGAGTTCCATGCGGTATCGCCGTCAAAAACGTGGTGGCAAAGGGATCCGTGATATCAAAACGACGACCCGGAACGGTATGGTCGTGGGAATCCTGCCCGTTACGGATGAGGATGAAATCCTGATGATGACCTCCAAAGGGAAGTTGCAGCGGATTCGATGTGCTGACATTAATCCCATCGGCCGCAACACGCAGGGAGTCCGCATTATGACGCTGGGTGCCGATGATTCATTGGCGGCCATTGTGCGAGTCCCCCCTGATGAAGGCAGCGAGGATGATGAGTTGACGGTTGCCCCAGGACCGGATGCCAACCCGGATGCTGTGGACGCATCGGAATCGTCGGACGCATCGGAATCGTCGGACGTGTCAGAATCACCAGAGTCGCCGAATCCAGAAGCTCCGGATGACGCATAGCGGTCGCGATCTTAGATGGACGAAAACTCGTCTTTCTTGATTTGAGTGAATGAGGGAGACTTAGGAAATGTTTGGATCGGGAAGCTTGCAATAAGTGCTAGATCGGTTTATCCGAAGTAGATTCTTGCGAGTTCACCTCCGAGTTTTTAATTTGTCGGAACGTACTCTTCTTTTGGCTTTTTGATTGGAGTTGAGGCTATGGATATCGCCATGATTGGCACCGGATACGTAGGGCTCGTATCCGGAACTTGTTTTGCTGAGAGCGGTAACCAAGTAACGTGTGTCGATATTGACCAGCAAAAAATCGATCGGCTGAACCAAGGCGAAATACCTATCTACGAACCAGGT
>JAAEPL010000057.1 GCA_024232675.1 Planctomycetaceae bacterium | reverse complement strand
CACTGTGTGGATTCTTTTTGGTAAGCAAGTGTCAAAACGCATTCTAGGTGCCGTGATTTGCGAGAACGTTGGGATTCCTAGGTGCCAGCAATCATGCCGGGCGGGGGCGTTTTATACTTGGTCGGCCACTCCTGTTAGGTGTTTCGCCAGCTCACCTCTGGGGTTTGGTTTAGGGCATCGTGATGGATTGCATTCCAGGGGCCCAAGGGCTGGGGTTATTGGTTGAGAGCGTCTTTGCGCGACAGAATCAGAAGGTGTCGAATTTGGTGGAAGTTGAATTAACGGTGCAGATGCAAGCGCGGTTGACGCAGGCGATCTAAAACGGGGGCTCGAATGCCGTTACTACCATGATGTCTTCCATCGAACCTCCCCTAGAAAAACTCTTTGGCTGGCCGCATTTTTTCTTTGGGGGTGCCTGTTTTTCGTCGTAGAATCCGCCACGCGACTCCTCCTACGCAGTGATTCAAATAAGCAAGAGCGTGATTAAATTTCGGATGGTGCCGCCCGTTGTCAGCGAACACGCTGGCCATGATAATGCGGAGATAAATCCCAAGTCTCTTTGCAAATCAGGAACAGAAATAATGAGTGATCGAATCGTAATGCGTACGGGGGAAAGTCTGGTGGCAGGGGGACCGCCATTTACGGCCGCTGAACCCGAAGTCGTCATCGGTGAACTTGATGGCCCCGTCGGCACAGCTATTGCCACACTCACCGGAGACCAGGCAGCAGGGCATTCTAAAGTATTTGCGATCCTCAATACCGACGTTCAGGTACGTCCGGTGACGTTGATGGTTAGCAAGGTAACCGTCAAGAAGACTCGCTATACCAATATTTTGATGGGGACAGTTCAGGCGGCAATTGCCAATGGCGTCCTCGATGCAGTACGCGCTGGTGACATTCCCAAGGAAAGGGCCAATGACCTTGGTATCATCTGTTCCGTTTGGCTCAATCCCGGCGTTACCACCGACGATAATCTGGATCACAAAGCGCTTTTTGAAATTCACCGGAAAGCCATGTCGCAGGCAATTCATAAAGCCATGAATAACGAACCGTCGATTGATTGGCTATTGGAACACCAAGACGAAATTACCCACAAATACTACGAGCGTGGGCTGAAAGGCGAAATTTAGAACAGGGTCCGCTCTCCCGCAAACCCAACCAACTTTTATTCTCGCAGGTTGGGTTTGCGCGGCCAGCTCTCTTAGATATCGCGTGCTCGATCGAGTGGCCGGCAGCGGTTTGTTTCTCAAACGAAGAGAGGGCTCCCCGTTTCGCTTGGTTTCCATGGGAGGGACGCGTTTCAAAGCACTGCTTTTCTGTCAGCGGGCTTGAAACGCTTCTCAGGCATCATGGGTTTCGCAGGCGCTGTTCGCAGTCTACGCCGAATCCAAGGTTCTTAATTGGTTTGGTGTTTTTAATAACGCGTAGCTAAATAGCTCCATAACTCAGCGTAAAAGCCCTATCGGTTCGCGCGATAAATTGAGCCATGGAGCCTCTTGCTACCCAGGTTTTTGCGCTCAACCTGCTGACGGAATGTAAGTCTCATCGATCACGTAGAGTTCAACGCCACCGGTAATGCCATCATTGGCCTGCGCTTCTGCTGTGGCCGTGTCGTTGAAGATGCGGAGGAATTCATCGAGGTTTTCGGTCATGAACACCGAGACTACCTTGTCATCGCCAGAAGCACCCAAGTGGATTTCGCTGACAGATTGGGTTTGGAAGAGTTCGCCATGGGTCTTGAACCGCTCCCGCCAATGAGCGGCATTCTCCACCTCGTGACGTACCACTACCATCGCACTTTTTGTATCTGTTTTTGTCATGTTAAGTTACTCTTTGAAGGATCCGGCAAAAATTTGTAAGTCGCAAAGTCTAGCAGGAGTAAACCGTTTTGCCGATTGGGTTGGGTGCGACCTGTTCAGATACGCACGTTATGCAACTAAGTTTCAAAGTCGCATCCGCCACAAGGAAACCTGCCGTGACCGTGAACACGAGGGCAAGCAATCGAAGGGCGGATGATGGGAATATTCAATTGACTTTTAGGCTGTCTGGTGAGCATGGCAATGACCTTTAGTTTTTTGCCATGCCGAAGTTTGGTGGTTTCAGAAAGCGTTCTCTCAATCCGTTTGCTCTTTTCTCGGTTGGGTGCAAGATGACCGAATGTGGCGTTTGTGATTTTAACTACAAAATTCTAGTAAGCTGGCAACGCCTGCAACGGCATGGGCATGGCACGGATTTGACGCAGCATGATGTGGGTAAACGATCATGTTCTCACTCATCTGCGGTTTTTGTTGGGCAAAAGAAAAGGAAACGAGCTCTAACTAACGAAGGTTTCGGGAACGATTCTACCAATTTAATGAATGCTGAGTTAAGTTGTTGTAATGAAGATCAATCCAACCCAGCGATTTTTTTGGCTGCCTTCCCCAACGGCGCTGATGTTATCTACGTTCGTCTTGTTGGTGGTCGTACCTAGCTATGCTTCGGCCCAAGAGCAGGCGGAAGCGACGAAGTCACAATTCGAGGTGAATACGAAACGCTTTTTGACAGACTTCTGCATTAATTGCCATGGCCCCGACAACCAGGAAGGGGATATTCGACTAGACACCCTTGATCATGATTTGTCGAACGATGGTACCGTTGAAATTTGGAACCGAGTTTTCGCTCAGGTGCAATTTGGGGAGATGCCCCCGGATTACAGTACCCAACCGGACGCGTCTCTCAGATCAAGCGTCCTGCAACAGATCGAAGCCGAACTGACACGATTTGACCAAGGCTTCGGCTTGGCGGAAAAATTGCTGCTACCCCAGTATGGAAATTACGTCGATCACGCCTCGCTGTTTGACGGCAGCGTGCAGGATTTACCGTACACTCCTGCTCGTTTGTGGCGTCAGCGGCCGATCATTTACGACGCGTTATGGGGCAAGGCATACGGTCGGGCGCCTTGGTACAGCGTCAAGATCGGTGGCACGGGTAATCATCTAATCACGCGAGGACCGCACAAAGACAAGTTGATGGCGACTCGATATTTCGCGGATCAAAAATACGCCAATCCTTTTTTTGAATTTGTGCACCACGCTTCTGGATTTACAGATTACGCTTCGATCGTCGCTGATCAATCATCGCTAGAAGCATTGCTGGTGAACGCGGAGACCATGGCCCAGATTCTAACCGTCGGCCAGAAGGTACGCAT
>JAAEPL010000056.1 GCA_024232675.1 Planctomycetaceae bacterium | reverse complement strand
TTTCATGCTCAATACAAAACCACGGATAAGAAAAAGAGCGAGCTGGAGGAAAGGTGGCAATTAGAGTTACCGCTAACTGCCAACCAAAGATCGATCGGGCGGTTAAACGTGCAAGCCTGCGTTAACCAGACTCATTTTGGCAGTTTGAGCATGGAGTTAGCGGAGGTCCTAGCCTCTCTGGAAGATTACATTGTGGAAACCATGGAGTCTCACCTGAAAGTGGCAGATGTTGAAGAATTTGTCGCTGAGCAACAATCAATTGAATTTGGGGATACCCCCGCTGTGCCAAAAAATATCGACATTCGGTGATTTACCGAAACCTAGACTTCGAATTCCGCCAAATTCGTGATCTCGCCAATTAATTTTCCTGCTTGTGAGCTCAACGGATTTGTGAATAATCCTTCTCCTTGGCCCGCCGCGCGATAAAAACGCTATCTGTTTAGGTTCCGGGAGAACGCTCTTTAATGGTTATGTTTACCCATAGCTGCCCCCATTGTGGCAGGAAACGAAGACTACAAATCGCTTTGTTAGGGCAACGAGTCGCCTGTTTTCAGTGTCAAAAAGAAGCTATCGCGACGGATCGAGACAACGAATCTCTGGCGATGTTCGATACGGTCAAGGCTCATGCCGAGTTGACCAACCTGCCTTTCGAACAAGGAATTCCCAACCGGTTGCCCAAATAAGTCCCCGTTTTGAAGCGATACAGGCCTCGTGGGGAATCGCTGGCCAATCGTCCCTGGGGGACAATTTTTGGGAACTGGCGGAACCCGCCCCTTTCGAGAAAGCAAAACATTCACTTTTGCAGCACGCCAAACAAGTCCAATAGTTGACGAATTCGCTCAATCTGCCGATCATAAAGAGACGGAGGTAAAGACAAGGACCTCCATTGATCTGATTGATTTCCACAATTGCTGAGAATAACAATGTTAAACATCAAGTTAACGACGCTCAAAAATACGTTTCAAGGAATCGCCATCGCGTTATTGGCTGGGTTGATGGTTTCCGTGATCACAGTGCCTGCCAACGGCCACGGCATCTTCAAAAAAACCCTGGAAAAGAAGTACAAGACACAGGGGCTCAAAGTGACCTGCAATATGTGTCATGTCAAAGGGGAGAAGAAGACCTCACGCAACGAAGTCGGCCAAGTCTTTTTCGCACAATTTGAGGGGCAAGACCTGTCGGCCAAATGGGATGCCGCAGAAGGCGCTGACCGAAAAAAGCTGGAAGTTGATGTCATGGCCCCCGCTTTTCTAGCCGCTTTAGACGAAATTTACGAGCAAGAGAAAAAAGGCGAGCTTAAATCCAGTTTCAATTCGCAGATTCCCGCTGGTGAAGTAGCGGGCTCCAAATTGAAAAAGAAAAAGTAGGCCTCACCTGACCTTATGACGACTCCATAATCTCAGGGAGTGAAGAAACCCTGAGATTTCCTGCGAAAATCTACTAAGGCCCAATTTCAATTGTGCCGACAATTTCTTACGATATGCAAAATCTTTGAAACCGATACGTGTTTCAAAAGTGGGGGCGATTAGCTCAGTTGGCTAGAGCGCTTCGTTTACACCGAAGATGTCGGGGGTTCGAGTCCCTCATCGCCCACTCTCTTTTTCTATTGTTGCCCCTTTGCAATCTAATGCATGGGCTGGCGGATTTCTCAGGGCCCCCTAAGCTGCCGCGTTGTACGTCGTCAGCTCAGTAGACCTCTCGGCCTGCGGTAAGTCCCTCCAATAGCGGTAAAACTCGGCACAGATCATACAGGCCACGCCCACCCCTGCCGCAGCGGTGAGTAGCGATAACGTGCTGAATTCGGCAGCCCACAGCAACTGCACCATGACTGAAACGGGGAAGAGAACGCCAGATACCAAGGTCAAAAAGCGACTTAAGCGATTGGGATAGAGTGGCAACCAAGCAGCCCACAGCTGATTCCTTTTACCGGCTGCCAAAATACGGAAACTTCTTAGGTGCCCCCAAAAGAATACTGCCATGACAACGAGGATGAGCAAGCCGTACTGGAACAAAAACTCGTAAGGGATGCCAAACCCAAATACATTGAATTTTTCACCTTGGGCAATCCGAAATTCGTTGAGACTGGATTGCAGGGCATACAAATTCAATTGGTCGAGCTCGCCGCCTAAGGTCCAATCAAAAAGTTCTCGGTGCACTAAACCATAATGATTTGCGGCTAAGTATTGAAACTCAGTCTCCGCGTGCCCTAACAAACGATTCAAAATTGGCAGCCGCGCCGGTTCTACAGCCACCGGTAAAATGATCGCAGCTTCGCCACCAAGCATTTGCGTCGATTTGGCAAGCTGAATCCCTTGCGAATATTCGGCGCCGGCAATTGTGGCTTCAGCATCGACCCACTTCGCAAAAGTGGGGATGTATTTTTCACTGCCTGCCGCAGAAAAAGCCTCCGTATAAATTTGCTTTACATCCTCGGGCGAGGCAACGACCTGAACCGGGATTTCCGACGAAAGATCCATGCCACGTTCGTTGCCAGTGCTGTAGTAGCCTGCAGGCGAGTATTTTCGAATCCGTAAAAAGGCATCATCTGCGGCCAGCGTCTCCCACAATTCCGCAAATTCCTGGTGGGTCGTCACCTGCCGGAAATCATCCCTTTCGAGTACCTGCCAAGCGCCTGGCAAAATCTCATTTTCAAAGACAAAGCAGACGTTCAGTTTTCCATCCAAGTCACTGGGCCGCCTAAACAAAATGGCAACCGTTGGCTTACGTGCCCCCACCCATTCTGGCGGCGCGGTTCCCGCGATCTTCCAAAGTGGTTGGTCTCCTACCTCACTTTGGAATCGAATCACTTCCCCTAACTGAACGGTCGCTTTATCGAGCGTCGTATCGCGAGGCAAAAAAACTGCAATCAAAAGCGCAGCACAGGCCAACAGAAAATAGAAGTTGATTTGGCGAAGGTGCTTAGCCATATCCGAAAGTGTTTCGGCCGTCACTTCAGGCACAATGGTCGAAGAAAAATCCTCTCCTGCTTTTGCCGATCCCATGAGCCATGCCTTCCCGAATTAAATTTCGCCGCTAATACTTTCACTGTGTAAGAAACGTACTGAAACCAAAAAAAATGGTAAACACCAATGAAAACAAGGCAGCATCTGCTTAGGCCCACTTGTGCTTGGGGACGTTGCAAGCGGCGAAAAATTAAATCGCTTGCGGACTCAATGGCAGGTTCGTGGCGTTTGCCAGCACGAGTCATACTTGCCTAAAGAATCCACCAACGGTTATCTTGTCAGCAAACCAGCGTGCCATGGAAAGTTATTCCCGCCTCCTTCCCGCACCCACACGCTCACCTGTTCAAAACACACGAGGCGGTTTTACAGATGATTAACAAAAGATGGTCGATAACGGACGCAGTAATCTCTGGAAGGCACTGGGGCCGGGAATTCTCATAGCATGTGCTGCTATTGGCGGCTCTCACCTAGTTTGGGCGACACGAGCCGGCGCAGACTACGGATGGAGCCTGGTGGGGCTAATCCTCATGGTCAACCTCTTCAAATACCCATTCTTTCTTTACGGTCAAAAATACACAGCGGCCACCGGGGAGAGTTTACTGGCTGGTTATCAGCGGCAAGGAAACGGGTATGTGTGGACTTTTTTGGCGGTCAATGTGTTAACGGGCATTATTAACATTGCTGGCGTGGCGATGTTAACTGGAGCGCTGTTATCCGCGTATGGTCTATCGCCATTTGGAGTCACCAATCTCGGTGTAGGTATCATGGTCGTCTGCGGCAGCCTACTTTTATTTGGACATTACCGGCTGCTGGACGCTTTGGCAAAGATCATCATTGTGGTTCTGGCGCTAGGTACCTTGGCTGCAGTATTTTTTGCCTTCTTAAATCGGCCAGTCCCCCAAGCTGATTTTGTTTCACCGACGCCTTGGAACTGGGCCTCCTTTACTTTTTTGGTAATGCTGTTGGGTTGGATGCCCGCTCCCATCGACCTTTCCGCTTGGTCATCATTGTGGATGTTTAGTCGCAAAGAACAAACGGGGCACATGGCCACAACTAAAGAGACTTCGATCGATTTTCATATCGGTTACATCTCGGCAGTTGTTCTGGCAATTTGCTTTCTCGCGCTTGGCGCGCTCGTCATGCACGGAACAGGTGAAGTTTTCTCAGACAGTGGGACCCAATTCTCTGAGCAGTTAATCGACCTTTATACAAAGAGTATTGGTGAGTGGTCGCGTTACCTTATTCTAACCGCAGCTTTTGTAACGATGTTCAGCACGACCCTGACATGCCTCGACGGTTACCCCAGGTCATTAGCAGCGTGCTGTGCATTGATTGGCGATTTATCGCCTAAAAAATTTGACCGGATTCGCGTGGCATTGATTGTCCTCTCGATCGCGATTGCCGCCGTCGTAGATTACTACTTTGCTAACCGACTTCTAGCATTGCTCGGATTTGCGGCCATCGTTTCGTTCGTGACTTCACCCATTCTTGCATTCATCAATCTGAAAGTCATGAATGGATCCAACGTGCCTGAGAGCGATCGCCCCGGTCCCGTGCTGATGATCTTAAGCTGGCTTGGGTTACTTTTTTTCGCTCTCATGACGGCAGGATTTGTCTACGCAAGATTCTTGATGCCCAGTGGCTAACCGAGCACCCTACGAAAAGGGTTGGTATCCTGACGGGCATATGCTCGCTGGTCTTTCAACTGTTCACTGAAGGCCGCTGTCGTGCTTCCTCTTGGCAGCCATACCATGTCAATTAAGACTTCCCAAGAAGATGGGGGCGCAGTGTCCCATGTTCACGGGCTGGAAATTACAAAGGACGACCCCATTAACCGCCGCCGCCAAGCCTGCAATCAGTATAGGGATCTGGAAAGATCGTTGAACGGTCCGACAGAACTAGCGGCCTGCCATTCTTAAGCTCTCTAGCTTGGAAGCAAAAGCCTAAGCGAAGTCCAAGTTCACTCGGTGGCCGCCACTGGCGCTATCGTTGGCTCCCGTTACGATCTTAAGAGCCCGATAGGCATCTGCGAGATCGGTGTAGTTGCGCACTAGACTCGTAACGGAGCGATGAAAATGCAGTAACATTTGTTCACCGACAGGCCGATCAGCTTCCAGAGATTCAGCGTGCTGTCCGGCATCATCAAACCACACAAGGGTGCTGGGGAGGTCGATGAATGCCACGCCATTTTCACAACAGATTTGTATCGAAGCCGGACGGCGAAAAGAAAGCGCTTCGTTCCAACGCTCAGGAATGTAATAACCTACACTCATTTGGGCATTGGCTGATAAAGCATACTCGGGGGTCGCGTCATACTGAAGATTGACCGATTGGTAATACGATTTTTGACCATGGACCGTCGGATGATGCAGCGTGCTGACGACCGAACTCGGCTCACGTCCAATCAGGTAACAACACCAATCAGCCAGCTCCATGAGACTCCGCCATGTCAGAGGGCAATACTCTCCGCGTCGCAGATGCGAAGTTTGCTGTTCCGTTGTCATGCGTTCATGACAGAACATCTGCGTGGGCTGGCCTAAACGCGTAGCAATCAACTCTTTCATACGCAACGTGGCGGCAGCATACCGACGAGGCAACTCCGCCATAAAAGCCACCCCTGATTCCTGCACACGCCCGCGGATCCGACCGACCTGTTCGGGGGCAATATCGAGCGCTACCGAGCTGTACACCGCCTTACCCGCTTCGCATGCCGCTAAGATCGGCAGCGGCCCTACCCAATCGGGCGCTAATGCCAAGACCGCTTCGATATCGTCACGGCTGATCATGGCGCGGAAGCCGTCCAACGCCACCGCGTTAAACTCCGTGGCCACGCGTTCGCCTTTCTTGGCGATTTCGCAGCATATCGCCTTTACCTCAAAACGGTCCGATAGCGCTAACAAGGCAGGGCGATGCCTTGTTTCCCATTGGTCGCCGAGGCCGATAAGTCCAACTTTTAATTTCATAGCGGATTGATTATGCGGGCGTACCCTATCCGTTGGCAAGTTCAGAAATTCACGATTCCTCGATTTCCTGATACACGGCAATTTAGGGAACCCAACTGATGCAAAATCTGCAACGCGCGTGTTATGCGGCGGTGCCAAGCGGAGATACCCACAAAGGCCGTAAGGCTTGCCATAGGGCACGTCGGTAAATCACTACAAGGTGTATTGATAGCAAAACCTCGGACCGCGGCGTCGCAATGTCCGATAAAAGTATTGGTCGACGGGAATAAATCTTGGAAACCGTTTGCAAAGCTTGTGCGTGCCAGTCAACCAACAGGAATACCCAAATCGCACATGGCCAGGTATCCAACGTGTCGAATTAATGCCGGACCGAAATGATTTCGTTATCGGCAGGAGTTAGCTATGAATTTCGTACCAGTGATCCTCGTGCTTGCCGCGCTTACCAATCAAAGCGAACCAACTGATTACAAGACAGCCTTCAAACGCTCAATGGAAGGGGAAAAGCCGCTTCTGGTACTTGTTACAGCGGAATGGTGTCCGCCGTGTCAAAGGATGAAAAAATCAACGATTCCCGCTCTGATTGATAACGACAAATTCCGCAATTATAACTTTGCCACTGTAGACTTTGATCGCGACCGCAACAACGCTCGCAAACTCATTGGCAATGGTTCCATTCCGCAATTGCTGGTCTACGAAAAACGGGGCGGAGAGTGGAAGATGCGGGTTCTCAGGGGCTACAAAAGCCCTGAGTCAGTCGAGGCTTTCCTACGCGGATCTGGTCAGATACGTACTGCGGAAGCGACTCGCTTGGCCGTAGACCAATAACGACCTCGCCAGCGTAACGATTAACAGGCGGTGCCAGTTCTGGCGCCGCCTTTTTTATTGCACGGCTAGGAACCTACTAGCGGTGACCGAATGACATCCCCCTTGCAACTCCCATAAAGTCAATTCCGTGTGGTGATTCCGCGGCATTTCTTTAGCATGTATCTGCAGCCTGCGAATTGATTTTGGATGTTCGCTCGGCTCATCCCCAAAACCACTGCAGTTAAACGGCCCGCGCAGCTCTTTAACAAAGTCATGTCATGAAATTTTCTATCGTCATCCCGACGCTGAATGAGAGCGGCTTGATCGACTCCACCATCAGGGCCAGTCAAGCGGCAGGCGCTGATGAGATTATTGTCTGTGACGGGGGCAGTAGCGACACGACCGTCTCAATCGCGGAAGGCTTAGGATGCCGTGTTATTGAAACGGAATTAGGTCGGGGGCGACAACTTCACGCAGGCGCTTTAGCAGCCAATGGTGACATCTTTGTTTTCGTACATGCAGACACTCTGTTAGGCACCGCCTGCCTCGACCAAATCAAAGCGTGCTTACCTCGGTGTGACCGATTGGCTCGATGGGGTTGCTTCCGTCAACAAATTCGCCTTGCAGGCCGCCGCTACCGGTGGTTGGAATCGGGAAACGCTTGGCGCGCCTCAAAACGTGGCTACGTGTATGGGGATCAGGCGATGTGGATTCATCGTAACTTGTATAAAGATGTGGGCGGCTTCGCCGAGGTCCCACTCATGGAAGATGTCTTAATCTCGGAGACTCTGCGGAAGAGGAAGCCACCCGTGCTGTTACCCGGTCCCGTTAGCATCCCCGGACGCCATTGGGAAAAGCGGGGAGTCATTCGCA
Organism: Planctomycetaceae bacterium; assembly: GCA_024232675.1. Taxonomy (GTDB): domain Bacteria; phylum Planctomycetota; class Planctomycetia; order Pirellulales; family Pirellulaceae; genus CAJQPP01. The sequence continues at coordinate 19,340 of JAAEPL010000056.1, read as the reverse complement.
CAACCATTCGCAATTGGTCGCTTTTTCTACGCTACCGAATGGGCACACCCCCTGCGGTTTTGGCAAAGCGTTATTGAAAAAAAACTCTTTCGAGAAAAAGGCGAGGCTATCCCCGGCGATCATGTCGAGCTGAAATTAATGCCGATCATGTCGGGCTCTTTAGCGCGCAACGCTGATTCAAAATTTGGCCATAATCGAAAGAAAGAGGGAGTTATCGAGCACTTCCGTTCGCGATTCATTTTCGAATTCAAATTCTCTGGCGAATGCCAATCCGATTTCTCCGGATAATTTCTTACGACGTGTAAAAGAGAGCGCCGGATTATCTGCCAAATGAGACTCCCACCCCAACGCGAATCTCCAGTCTCGGTAGGTCAGCAGGTCATCCACCTCTCCCGTGCGTTCGTAGGCCCACGTTGAACCGTTAATGCTGGCCCCCAGATAGGCCCAATGCTGAATGGCGCCTCGTTCAAAGACCAATCGGTAATAGCGTGGTCGAGGAAACGTCAAATCCACGCGTGTCCGATTATCGACATTCCAAATGGCTCCGACAGCCGGAACGATGGGCAAATCCTCACGACCCGTGGCAACGGCTCCCAAAGTCCACTGCCAGCTTTCACTTCGCTTGTAAACGCCGAGAATCCCTCCTCGAAACCGCCAGGCTTCGCTGGAGCGATTTTCATTATCGGTTGCCATTCCCGCACCGAGCATGGAAATTACGGTCCAGCGATCATTCCACTGACGAATGTAAACTAATCCAATGGAATATTCGTAGAGACTGTTGGGCAAATCGAATGATTCTGGCGAAGCCAAATCTGTAAAATTGAACCCCACTTTGATTAACGGCGGTGGATATCCAAAGGGCCCGAGCAGTGGCAATGTGGCACTGGCATTTGTCTCTGACATCGCCGTCTCCGTGCCTGCGAGCCACGCAGACCGTAATTCGAATGGTGCATTTTCCTTAAGCTTGGTTAACCCGTTCGATATTCCGCTGGATGCAACCGGAATGGGAGTGGGAGTGGTTTGCCCCATTCCCCATTGAGGGTTCAACCAAAGGCAGCCCAACCATAGGGCAAGCAATATTTTGTGTCGCGGATTCAACGTGCCAACTCTTCATAGTAGAACAGGGATGCGGCCTCGTTCACGACATCTAACAAGGTCGCACTCATTCACTTCGGCTGCTAGTTCGATTCCTAGCTATCCCTGCGGCAACACGCCATATCGATTGCTACAAAACAAATCATCGCCTGCATGCTTTGTGTCAGCTGCAGTCCATTAAAAATGGCAGCATTTTTCGCGGGCCCCCGCACAAAATAGGCGTTCAAAGACATCGTGCTGCCAGTCAATTAACCTTGAACACAAATTCGTTCACAAAGAAAATTCCATTGTTTGATGGCGACCGATTTGAAAAAACCCAAGACTGCGTGGCCTAGCAAAATCTAAAAAGGGTCTCATACCAGCCCCGCAGATCGAGCCTCAATTCCCGTTTGCACAACCTTCGAAAGATGTTCGCATGGGGACCTCACAAGCCATAGAAAGACCCATTTGGAACCCCACTTCCACATTTGCACCGAGCACCCCGTGGCCTGGAGGCGACACGGATTCAAAAAAAACACGCTCCAGATTGACCGACATAATGATTAAGTACGCTTTTTGCATGCCGATAATCGGACTATTTCTTGATTCGTTTTCAATCTCCGCTTGCGTCCAGTTCCCCCCTGTCCGACAATTGAAAGGGTACGAACTTACCCCCACCCTGCTGCACACACTATTTCTTTCCGAGCCCACTTCATGGCGAACCGAAATTACGAAATCTCCAAACGAATCATCGGAGGAATTCTGGTTCTTGATATCAGATCGAAGTCATCCAAAGAGCAAGACAGCACTTCAACGCTCGCCAACACTTTGTTTCAACTCATTCAAGACTCGAATTGCCAACAAGTCCTACTGGATCTACAGGGTATTGATTTCATTACTTCGGATGTGATTGGGCAATTAATCATGCTGCACAAAAAGTGCGTAGCGGATAATCGCCAATTGAAGATATGCGGGGCAACCGCAGACAATCGTCTAGCGCTTGATTTAGTCCGATTCGATACGCTGGTTGAGATGTATGAGCGTAAACCTCACGCCATAACCGCCTTCAAAATGGGCGAGAGGAAACCACTGGAGATCGAAGTGGAAGCAGGCTCGGCCAGCGAATACCAAGAAAAGGCCAACGCGGGTGACCTAGATGCCCAGTTCCGACTCGGAAAATGCTTGGAGACTGGCTGCGGAATCGAACAAGATTTCAAGGCTGCCATGCAGTGGTATGAGCAGGCCGCCGAGCAAGGGCATATTGCGTCGCAACATGCACTGGGCATCGCCTATGCCTACGGTATCAGCGTGCCGCAAGATTTCGAAGCGGCGTTTAACTATTACAAAAAAGCGGCGGACCAAGGGCATGCGGAAGCACAATACTGGGTGGGAGTCTCATTCCATCACGGCTTGATAGATGAGGTCGATCTATCACGTGCTCAAAAATGGTACGCGGAAGCGGCCGAACAAGGCTACGCGCCGGCACGGGAAGCATTGACCGAGATCAAACGTGGTGATTCGACACCCTAGGTCATTGAAAGCTTGACCGGAATCTCGGTCGCCTCACGAATAAAAATCTATTCATTGCAATCGGCACAACGCGTAATTCAATACCGGCAAATTCGGATTTGCGCGTTTCGGTGGTACCTGCTTTTCGGATTTTTCCGAGCCTCTAAAGCGAACGCAATTCCTGCCCTCACGTAGTCGATACGTTTTAAAGATAATCGGTTCTTGACCCGCAACCGCTTCTTACCCCCCCTCCGCCAATAAAAAAGCAACTATGTGTGGCAGCAAGAAGATTGCCATTATTGCAATTGCATTAATGGGTCTAGCAATAATGAGCACCCACGCCCAAGAACCGGGCTGGACCTCTGGAGTAATCAAGCGCGGCAACGCCCGCACTGAGAGTCGGAACACTCATATCTTGAGACGGCCTTACCGACCTTTCCATTTCTACGGAAATACCGTCCGAAGAATGCATTACCAGAATCGATTATTCCCCTCGACTGAGGAATTGCGGAAAACGGTCCAGATGCTAAACGAGCCCAACGATCGTTCGGGTATACGGAGCTCGAATGCCGCGCGACCAGCTCCCCCCGCTAACACGTTTGGACCCGCGTCACCGACCAATTCATATTACGATACGCCTCCACCGTTACCGACGTCCATTTACCCCACCCCCGACACCGACCAGAGCTACCAGGGGTTTCGGGTTCGGCAATCTAGCTTGACAAGCCAAGGCTCTATCGACCAACGCTAAGGTAGGTGAATGGCATCTGGAGGAGAGTTGCCGAACCTTTTAAGGGATAATCTCCCCACTTCTTCTTTTTCATCCGGCCCAGTATCGGCAAATGTTCGGTTGCCCGGCGAGCCTCAGCACGCACAGCTTGTGGTCTTATTACTCAGTACTGCGGAACGGTTAAATCCTCCCTCACCTCCAGTACGTGTACACTGGTAACCTACAACGGTTGGTAGCTGCTCACACGCCAACTATAATTTGCGGCGTCGGGTCGGCAGGAAACACAGATTTATTCTCCGAAAATGCTTGCCCACTGCCACGCGATGACTCCCTCTTGGTACCCAGATACCGACGTTTAGAAAGTTTCGCAGCGTGAAAAAGTTTTATCTTATTTTCAATCCGCAAAGCGGTCGCAAAAAAAGCCGAGCAATGGTGGAATTAGCACTTCCGTTTCTCGAGGCAAACAACTTTGACATCACCGTTTCAGAGACCCAATTCAAAGGTCATGCAACGGAACTGGCGAATCAATTACCGTTTACAGACTATGCAGGCATCATTGTGGCTGGAGGGGATGGTACCCTGCACGAGGTCATCAACGGGATGCTCGCCCGACAGGATGGTCAAACATTACCGCTGGGACTCATTCCAGGGGGCTCCGGTAACTCACTGGCCGTCGATCTGGGCCTCACAGATCCCACCGTCGCCGCCCAAACGCTAACGCTGGCTCACCGTCGAAAAATGGATGTGGCGAAATTAAATCTGGGGGGATCGGTCAAATACACATTCAATATCGTGGGCTGGGGCTTGCCCACCGACATCGGGATTCAAGCGGAAAAGTGGCGTTGGCTAGGCCCTTCCCGATATACCATCGTGAGCCTGTTAAAGGTCCTAAAAGGCACGCAGCCGCGGTACGCGAAACTCACCTTGGATGAGACAGTAATTGCTGGCAATTTCACGATGATTATTGCTTGCAATACACGCCATTCAAGCGATATGAATATTGCGCCCAAGGCAGAATTGGACGACGGGATGATCGATGTCATCGTGGTTCGTCACGGCGCGAGCCGGCTTCAATTACTGACGCTGCTACGTCAGATTTACGACGGAAGTCACATCCAAAGCCCTCTCGTGGAATATTACACGGCCACGCATATGAGCCTTGATTCACCGGGACATGAAACCCTGAATATCGATGGTGAATTGACCGGCCAGACACCGTTTGCCTTACAGGTTCAGCCGGCTGCAATCGAGATGTTCTGCAAACCGGACTCCGTTTGACGCGGCGGCCTTTTTGCTCGGTATCAAAAAGCGATGCGCGAATCGTGAAACCAAACAGCAAAACCACCTGTTAGTTCCAAAGGTTGCGGTCAAGAATGCGGTAGTTGATGGCTTCCTGCAAATGGTGTGACTGAATCGTATCGCTGGCGTCCAGGTCGGCGATGGTGCGGCTGACGCGGAGAATCTTGTCGTAGGCGCGAGCAGACAGGCCCATCACCTCAACACTCGTTTTCATGATCGTTTGGCAGGTGCGATCCAGCGGACAATACTCGCGGACCTGGCGACTGGAAAGGCTGGCGTTGTAGAGTGAATGACCATTGCTGTTGAAACGCTCGGCTTGCGCCTTGCGCGCCAACAAGACCTGCTCACGCATCTCGGCTGAGGAAGTGCCTGGTTTCCTAGAGGCCAGTTCCTTGTATTCCGTGGCAGGCACTTCAATGTGGATATCAATGCGGTCCAGTAGCGGTCCGGAAATCTTGCCCATGTACCTTTCTATTTGGGGCGGTGTGCAATGACAGGTACGGCGTGGATCGGTACGAAAGCCACACGGACACGGGTTCAACGCTGCGACCAACATAAAATCCGCTGGAAAGGTGGTAGATGCGAGCGCACGAGAGATCGTAACGACACGATCCTCCAACGGTTGTCGCATCACCTCTAGCGTGCGTCGGTTGAACTCGGGCAACTCATCCAGAAATAAGACGCCGTGATGAGCCATTGAAATCTCTCCAGGAACCGGCGTGCTCCCACCCCCCACCAAGCCCGCATCGCTGATCGTATGGTGAGGGGAGCGAAAGGGGCGTTTGGCCAATAACGGGGAACCCGCGGTTAAACGTCCTAGTGCACTGTAGATTTGCGTCGTCTCAATGGATTCATGAGGAGACAGGGTGGGCATGATACTGGGAATGCGTTTGGCCAACATTGTCTTGCCCGACCCCGGAGGGCCTAGCATCAGCAGGTTGTGAGATCCGGCAGCAGCGATTACGACCGCACGTTTGGCCACTTCCTGGCCGCGCACATCGGAAAAGTCCTCTTCGTATTGAGAATACTCTTCAAACAAATCCAGCATCCGGGAAGGCGTTGGATCAATGGTCAGCGAGCCGGCAAAAAAAGCGACGGCTTCGGTCAAACTGTCGACAGGGATCACGTCGAGCTGCTCGACGACGGCCGCTTCATGGGCGTTGCCGGATGGCAGAACCAAGCCTTTGAATCCGCAACGCTTTGCCGCAATGGCCATGGAGAGCGCCCCTTTTACCGGCCTCATCTTTCCCTCCAGAGATAACTCACCGATTACGGCATAATCCGTTAAGCGATCGGAAATCAATTGCCCGGTACCGACCAGCATTCCCAAAGAGATCGACAAATCGAAAGAGGCGGCTTGCTTGGGCAATTCGGCAGGCGCGAGATTAATGACGACACGGTCTTGAGGACGTTGGAATCCCGAATTAACCAACGCTCGTTCTACGCGATGGGTGCTCTCTCGAACGGCGGCCTCAGGAAGTCCCACCAGGATGATCTTGGGAGCGGCACGAACCGAAATATCAACCTCGACTTCCACGGGGACCGCATCAATCCCGAGTAGCGAGAACGTGTGCAATTTAGCCAACATAATCGTAATACCCGTGAGTAAGGGGAAGATATTGTTTGTTGACGACCCCTTATCTTGGAGCAATTAGCGACCCGCTTCAAGCAGCCCTAAAGTCTGCCTAAACAGCGGAGTTTTACGAGTTCGCTGCGAATGACAGGCTTTGCTTGGCATTCCTCCTTAACATTCCCGCAATTTCAGAGGCACGAGAATGCAGATTTCATCCCCCCTAGCTCATTTGAGCAACAAAATGACAGGGTTCTATCTTGTTTGTTAATTAGGCGTTAAGTACAAATTGACTTCAACACGTAAAGGCAAAGCAATTAATTTGCGCCCACCACCCAACAACGCCCCCGATCAAAACGGGGACATGCAGCGAAGCGAGGAACTGACGAATGAAAGAAAGTGCCATTGCTGAACAAAGAACATTGTTCGGCCATCCCACTGGCTTATACACCCTGTTCTTTGCGGAAATGTGGGAACGGTTTTCCTATTACGGCATGCGAGCTCTTTTGCTGCTGTACATGCTGAAGGGTTTCCTAGGATACGGCGACAAAGATGCGAACGCAGTTTACGGAGCCTACACGGCACTCGTTTACATGACGCCGTTTTTTGGCGGTATGATCGCTGACAAACTGCTCGGAGCACGAGCTTCGGTCATTATTGGCGGCCTCTTAATGGCCGCCGGGCACCTTTTAATGACGTTGGAACAAGATCTTCCGTTCTTCACTGCATTAGGTCTGCTGATTGCCGGTAATGGTTTTTTCAAACCCAACATTTCTACCATCGTGGGTTCGTTGTATCCGGAAGGTAGTCCCAAGCGTGACAGCGGGTTTACGATTTTCTATATCGGAATCAACCTCGGTGCCGCCATGGCACCGTTACTGTGCGGTTATGTCGGAGAGACTTACGGTTGGCATTATGGATTCGGCTTGGCAACCATTGGCATGCTTTTGGGTGTCGCGATTTTTGTTGCCCCCACCATCCTGACTCAAATTTTGATCCTGTTGGCTGCCGGTGTCAGTGCCTATGGCTTGCTGTTCTTTAACGCGGGTGATGTTTTCTCCGTCGTTTCCAATATCTTTGTGGCCGTCGCTTTGGTGATTTCGGCGGGAGCTGCCTTCTTTGCTCTCGGCCGAGGGGGTCTGCCCAAGGACGTCGGACTACCACCCAACCCCAGTGCATTCAAAGGAAATCTGGTCAAAGTATTATTAGGAACATTCTTTGTAATACCGATCTTCGTCGTTTTGGTTTCCGGATTTTCGGTGATCCCGGGTGTCGGAGAACAAGTTACGCTGCTGCCTCACTCCGTGGTCGAACCTCTGGAATCAAGTGACTCACCGATCCTTAAAGGCCTAGCGGAATTCGTCAATGAAGCCAGTCGCCCTGCAGGTTTAGTGCTGATTCTGGCCGGCTTGGGAGCCACGATCTATCTCGTGCGGGAAGCTTTCCGCATGGAAAAGGTAGCTAGAGAACGCATGTTCGTGGTGTTTATCCTGACATTTTTCTCGCTCCTGTTCTGGGCCTTCTTCGAACAATCGGGCAGTTCGGTTAACAACTTTACCGACCGTAATATTGACCGTGTGGTGGAAACCAGCAAAGTCACGCAGGCCCAAGTTGGCACGACGGTCCAATTAGATTTGGACGTAAACGCGAGTGACTCCGACGGTTCCGACAAAGCCTATTACATGTCTCAAGAATTCCTCGGGCATGTCAACGGTTCTGCCGTCTTCAAGAAGCAAGTCGATGACGCTATTCGAGCCGTGGAGGGTGCCAAGGACGAGTCAAAACAGATGGATCCGGCGGATCTTGATAAGCTGATCAAGAAGGTCAACGATTACCCTACGGTAACCATGACGACGCTGAATTACCTGCGTGCTAATGCAAAACGAGATGATGCCACTCCTGCCGATAAAAAAGTGGAGTGGACTTTCGTCGAAGAGAATAAAGGAAAAATTGGTTTGGGTGGCTCGGAAATTCCGGCCTCCGTTTTCCAAGCGGTGAACCCCATTTACATCATGATATTTGGACTGGTCTTCACCTTCCTCTGGGGCTGGATGGGTTCCCGAGGATTTGAACCAAGTACCCCTGTCAAATTTGCCTTCGGCTTAATTCAACTCGGCTTTGGATTTGCCATGCTGTACTTCGGTGCTCAAACCTCGGTTGACGGCATGGTGGCCTCCTACTGGTTGTTGTTGATGTATCTTTTGTTAACAACAGGTGAATTATGCTTGTCTCCTGTGGGGCTCTCCATGGTGACCAAACTTTCACCAAAACGCTTGGTTAGCACCGTCATGGGCTCGTGGTTCTTGGCAACCGCGTTTTCACAGTTCTTGGCAGCGATCATTGCTCAATTCGCCAACGTCAGCGAAGGCTCGGACAATTTCGTCCCGAATCCAATTGACTCGGTGAACATCTACGGGGACGTCTACCAGATGATTGCGATCATGGCAGTTGCCTCGGGCGTATTCTGCTTGCTCCTGTCGCCGATCCTCAAAAAATGGATGCACATGGATGTGCCACACAAAGACGATGAATAATTCTCGTTAACTTCAATTAAACAAAAACACCTGCTGGCCACAGCAGGTGTTTTTTTGCGCGCTTACATGACAGCTACCAACCCACAGCTCACAAAGGACTGCTTGAAGGGGCACATTCAAGGTACCCTCTGAAGTGATTCCCACTTAATTGGCTGGCCAGTCCGTACTTTTCAATCCGATTGGCGGAGGCATCCTTGAATTCTATCTTTCAAATCGTCGATTGGGATTCCTGTAACCAAAACCTGTTTTTGCGGCGACGTCGCTCCCGCAATCATCCGCAAAGATGTTTTGCGGATAGCCAGCGAATCAGATAGCAACTTGATGATGGCCTTGTTAGCTCTGCCTTTTTCCGGTGCAGCACTCACACTTACTTTCAATGCTCCGTTGTGAATACCGCGGATCGAGTTATCCCGAGCGCTGGCTAACACCCGTAGGGGCAACAGCACCCCGTCGCGGCATTCCCGGATGGCGAGATTCAAAGAACCCCCTCAAACAACACTGATCCGATTCGGACCATCGTTGCTCCCTCGGCAATTGCTAATTCAAAATCGCCGCTCATCCCCATACTTAACTCCGTTATCGGAACCCCGTCTTGAACCGTTGGTTGCAACGAGTCGCGTAACTCCCGGAGGCGGCAAAACTGACCGCGAACTTCCTTTGCCGTGGATTTCAAACCAGCCATCCCCATCAACCCTGTAACGCGAACGTGGGAAAGCTTGTGGATGGCAGTTAGAACGCCTGGAATTTGTTGGGGTAAAAAACCATGTTTGGCTTCGTCACCTGAGATATTCACTTCCAACAGAGCATCAATTGGCAATGCTTGCTCACTCGCCAGTCGATTAACAGACTCCGCTAAACGCAGACTATCCAACGAGTGGATTAGACTGACATGAGGCAGTATTTTTTTGACTTTGTTACGTTGCAGATGGCCAATAAAGTGCCATTCAGCCTTCAGTTCCGCTAATGCGGTCACTTTTTCTAAAAGAACTTGGGGGCGGTTTTCGCCTAGTCGGTGACAGCCTGCGTGAAACAACATCCCAGCGAGGTCCGGGTCCACGTACTTGGTCACGCCGATTACTTTCACACTCTCGGGATCGCGACCGGCAGCACTGGCGGCTTTCTCGACGCGTTCCATAACTCGATGCAAGTTATCCGCAATTTTGCGAGCAGTTTCTGTCATAGTTCCAACGATAGCAATTCTTCAACATTGCCATCCTCCTCCATCCGACCGATAAAAAAATCACCGTTTTTATTTTGCCCGAAGAACGTGCGGTTACCCGGCGCCGCGAAGGACTTGTAGATAATCCATTGCCTGTTCCCTATCCGTACCCGGTATGAGCGAGCGGTATCGTGCTCGACGATTTCCAATTTTTCGGCGACCGTCAAACTTCTCCAAGTTCTCGGCTTTATACTCTCCTTAGGATTAACATTAATCATCAGGGGCGCATAAAGTGTTTTCCCGTAGATCGACTGACACAACTTGATGCTGCCTTGCGCCGCAAGAAAACAATTGTCAAAACGCTGCGACTTCCATTCAGAGAGGCCCAACGGTAGCAACAAAGCACATATCTTTTTTTGCTGCAGATAAATTTCATTATTCTCGGTCTCTTGCAAGCAAGAAACAGCAGGCCCCAACTGGAGTTGATTTTGATAATCAATCCGTTCTTTGGATTCAGCAAAAACACTATCCGCTACCATGATCACTTCATCGTCTTGCAAAAGCAGGATCTGACGTTGCACGCGAACTTGATCACTGAAAAGCATTTCCAATTCGAGGTAATCAATATCTTCATCAAAATGAGTCGCGATCTCTTCCCAAGAACCGCTTGGCTGCAACCGTTTTCCATTAATCGAAACGTCAGGAAAACCTTCCAGCTTTAACAACTCAATGCCACGACAAATTTCTATTTGCATGGACTCGCCTTGCACCGCCACGGCCAATCGCGGGGAGCGTGCTGACCAATCCTGTTGCAAAACTCCCAATCCAGCCCATTCAGAAAAGACCCCTTCCTCTGAAATGTCTTTTGGTTTTTTCCTTTTTGGATTACCGCCTGGCAATACCTGCCGCGCTATCACCCGATCTTGTTTGTCCGTAGATGTTGATACCGCTGCTTGGTAAAGCTCCAAACAGTAGGGAATCCCGGGCTCAGCTAACATCGATGTGCCATCCCGCCTCAACAGACGCAGATTGTATCTCAGAAACCATTCCCAGATCTGCGTGAGTTCTATCTCCTCACCCAAGGCAGAAACTGGAGACAGTTGGTGAACTCTCGTCCAAGTGGCCAACAACAGCGGCAGTAATTTGCAGTAGGCTGCTTGCACCGCGCCGTCACTATCCAGCATCTCTTGTAAACTGGTCGTCCAGTATTCAAGTGACGTTTCCCAAATGTCCTGAGAATGGTTCAACTCAGGGAACTGATAGGCGATAGTAATCAGAATCTCGTTCGCCAACTGTCCCAACAAACGATCCGGATTTCCCAGAACGTCGAGGGCTATTTGGTAGATGGTATTTAGCGCCTGACACCACGCTTCCTCGGTCACGACCTCAGTCAAAGCGGGCATGGCGCCAGCGACACCGTTTGCTAACACCAGTGCAGATAAAGAGGGCTCTTTTGTGCCGAACGCATCAGGGAGTTGTTGTAAGAATTCGGCATCTTTCTTGCTCACCGCACTCATTCCCGCATGCAAATCAGCCAATCGCCGGAGCGTTTTTCTATTTTCTGCCAGAATAGAATTTGGCAAACCCCACAAAAGAGGCCGAGCGCCGTTACAAACCCGTTCTAAAGAGGCCGGTTTTTGGCGTTTTTGACAGTGAGCAACCCATGTTTCCCAGTCACCGACACGAAAACCACTGAGAGTACTCCATTCGACAAGATGACTTTTGGCTGCTGTTGCCATCGATGATTTCCAACCAGTGGTTATGATTTATTGACTTTGCTCGCTGAATTTCGAGTGCCTATCATAACAAGGGGCAAAAGCCCGTCCAGCAACCCCACAAGGTCTTCGGTAAACGCAGGTTCCCATCACTGAGATTGAAAGAAACAACGGATGAACAAACGACAATCCATCAAACTGTTTTGTCTATTGCTTTGCGGGGCATGTCTATTGTGTGGTTGCCAAGACAGCGCACCCAAAGCTTCCACCAAGGCCGCCAAAAACTCGAAAAAAAACCCCGCCGTGGAAAATCCCACCACGGCCGCAGAAGTCGACACTCAAGCGACTTCCACACCCCAGTCAACACCCTCCGCATCTCAGAATGCCGACAACGAGAATCCGCCTTCTCCTCTGGACAAAGCTGCAGAAACCTTAAAGCAACAACCTATCGAAGAATCACAAAAGCCAGCCCCCGCAGTGCCACAAGAAGTTCACGAACAGTTGGCATCGCTGGTGTCCGAAAATTGGATTCGCTTAAACCCCGCCTACGAAGTTTGGTTTGACAAGGAAAATCTTCAGGTCATTGTGGGTGGCCGCGTCTCATTACGCGAAGGTTTGTTGGAAATGTTCGCGTGCCCGCGAGATACGAAAGAGCATGAATCTGTAATTTCCACGGTTAGTGACGCCAAAACAGTGCATGCGGGGCTGTTGGCTACCGGCGCGATTCCAGGGATCCCGGGCTATTGGACGGAAGAAACCGGCGTGGTCACCGCCCAAGGCTGTACCTGCAAGGTCACCGTAGTCTGGCAAGACGCGGAACAAGAGAACCCGCGGCGGGAAGTAAATGCGAAACAAATGGTAATGGACTTACGTACCAAAGAAACGCTGCAGCACGACTGGGTGTTTGCCGGCAGTCGCTGGTGGCAGGATCCAAAGGATCCCAGCTATCGTGAATATCAGGCAGACTCAGGCGATATGATTTGTGTTTCGAATTTCCCCTCGGCGATGCTGGATCTCAATGTCGAAAGCAGCAGTTCCAATTCCAGCCTTGCATTCGGTGCGAACCCGGAAACGGTCCCGCCACTGGGACAACCCGTTCTCGTTTTTATCAAACCAGATATTTCGACAAACCCGACACCAGAAACCATTGCTGCCGCCATCAAGAAACGCGATGATTACGAGGCAAAAATGAAAGCCGCCTTGGAAGCCCGTATCAAAGAAATGGAAAAACGCGACGCCGAGTGGGAAGCCAAGGAGGCGCAGAAGCGGAAGGATGCAGCCGCTGATCGAGATCCCAAGGACAACAGTGATGACGCCAAGGATGGCTAGTCTATCTGCCAAATCGTTAATGATTGCCCGGTAAGACGGTGATTAGACTGGGGGGTCGGACGACTTTCGCATTTTTTCAAGTAACAACCCGCCATCCCATCAGATTCGCTGTGGTCAAGCTGAAGGTTGTAGGCGAAACTGCATTCCAGTTATTGAAAACAAAAACACCTTAGCCCCTCCCGCTCGTAAAAAAGGATCTCGCAACACCTTGCAAAATCAAGAACGCAAACAGGCTGTCGATAACGAAATCGCCGTCTTAGTCCGAGTACTTCATGAAACTGAGCAAGGTCCTTTTGACCCGCTCGACGAATTGGCTGGCCTTGCGGAAACGGCTGGAGCTGTCGTGGTGGGTTCCTTGACACAACGCCGTGAGAAACCGGATACCGCAACCTACTTAGGTAAAGGTAAAGTTGACGAACTGGAACGGCTTGTAGAATTCCACGCTGCTGACGTTGTAATTTTCGACAATGACTTATCAGCCGCCCAAATCCGAAACCTCGAACAACGTCTCACGGTCAAGGTGATCGACCGCACGGAGCTCATTCTCGATATATTCGCCAGCCGAGCTCAAACATGGGAGTCGAGACTGGCCGTCGAATTAGCCCAACTCGAATACTCTCTACCACGCTTGAAACGGATGTGGACCCACCTCTCACGTATCAAAATGGGAGTTGGAATGCGTGGGCCCGGTGAGAAACAACTGGAAGTGGATCGACGCTTGGTCGAAAAACGGATCCACGAATTACGGACGGAACTAAACAAGATTGAAAAGCGCAAGGAACGGACGGTATCTGCGCGAAAAGATCACATGACGGTTTCGCTCGTTGGCTACACCAACGCCGGTAAAAGCACCTTGATGAACTCACTCACCAATGCAGACGTGTTGGCTGAGGATAAGCTGTTTGCCACACTCGACACGCGTACCCGACGTTGGCATCTGCCGAGTTGGGGCCCCGTCCTATTGAGTGATACGGTGGGCTTTATTCGTGACCTACCCCATAGGCTAATTGCAAGTTTTAAAGCCACCCTCGAAGAAGCTCACCAAGCGGATCTGCTGTTGCATGTGGCTGATGCTTCCCACCCCCAAGTCATCCAGCAAATCAGTGCTGTCTATGATGTTCTTGAGGAAATTGGAATTGAGGAAAAAGACACTCTACTGGTTCTTAACAAAATTGACTTGCTAGAAGACAGCGTCACTCTGGAATCAATTCTTAGGCGATACCCCAAAGCAGCACGCGTGAGTGCAAAAACCCAACTAGGTTTTGACAACTTGCACCGGGCCGTCAGCGACGCACTCAGTAGATCATTTCGAGACGTTGAAATCGAAATGGATATTAGCAACGGAAAACTGCAAGCTTTCCTCGCGGCGAAAGGCGAGGTTCTTTCCACGCAATACACCGATACACGCATGGTGGTACATTGCCGCATTCCGCTCAAATACTTGGGCCGGGTCGACACTCAAGAAGCAGAGATTCGTGAGCGGGCTCCGAAAGCCAGCGAACCGTCCGATACTACCGACCCTATGGACGAAGTCGCCTGATGACAAAACGGTCAGTAAGCGGAAAACGATTCATTATTACGGGCGCCTCCAGCGGCATCGGGAAAGCACTGGCCCTGCAATTGGCGGAACGAAAATGTTCGCTCGTCATCAACGCGCGTCGCGCAGAACGATTGACAGGACTTCAGGCAGAAATCGAGCAACGGGGTGGGAAAGCGATCGTTGTCGCAGGTGATGTCTCTGATCCCGCCACCCGTCAAAATCTTGCCACCACCGCACAACGAGAATGGGGTGGATTGGATGTGTTAATAAATAACGCGGGCATCGGAGCCCTGGGCAATTTCGCTTCGGCAAGTGAAGACCGTTTACGCAAAGTGATGGAAGTGAACTTTTTTGCGCCGGCCGAATTGACGCGGATCTGCATACCGCTTCTGGAAAAAGGAACGCAACCGATCATCGTCAATATCAGTAGCGTCCTTGCGCATCGAGCGGTCCCCTTGAAAAGCGAATATTGCGCAAGCAAGTTTGCAATCCATGGATTATCCGACGCGATTCGGGCCGAACTGGATACCCTAGGCATTGACGTCTTACTGGTTAGTCCCAGCACCACTGCCAGCGAGTTCTTTGAAAATGTGATCGACAAAACGGATGGCAAATATAAAAAGATGTCCAATGCCAAAACGCCTGAGTACGTGGCCAAACGCACTATCCGGGCGATTGAAAGAGGCAACCACGAAATTCTTCTCAGTTGGAGCGGATGGGCTTTCGTCTGGTTAGATCGCCTATGGCCGGGTTTCGCTGATCAGATGGTTGCGAGATTTGCGAAATAGCCGTTAAATCTTCCGCCACCTACTCCGTCACTTGCAAAGCTCTAATTCGTAAACCAACGCCCCGTCGTCCGCTCGGATAACCCTGTCCAAATGCGTGGCAGGCCACTGACGGACGCCTAGGAACCCGATATATTGGCGATTCCCAAAGCGATAATTTTGAAAGCCAAAAAAAGAACCCATGAACGAGATTGAACCTGACGACGTGGCACTGGATGAATCTGAGTTACAAGCAGCACGTCGCGCTAAAATGCAAAAACTTATGGAGCTGGGCGTTGACCCCTGGGGCCAAAGATTCGACGACCGCAGCCTGATCGGTCCCATTCGCGAGCGGATTTCGGAAATCAAATACCGAACGGAAGACGGCCGAGAAATCGATTTGCCAGCAGAGCTAGGGAACGAGGGCTTTGATTTTCGCGCTTGGAGAGCAGAGCAGGGTAAAGGCGAACTGCGGGGTCCCAAGGTACGGGCCGCGGGGCGCATTATGCTTCATCGAGACAAGGGAAAACTGAACTTCATCGACATTGACGATTGGTCAGGACGAATCCAATTATTCGTTGGGAAAAACCAAGTTGGTGAAGAGAACTGGGAAATCGTGAAGTGTCTCGACTTGGGTGACCTGATCGGAGTCGACGGAGAACTAAAAGTCACTAACACAGGCGAACTATCTATCTTTGCTTCGCAAATTCACTTCCTCACCAAAACGCTGGATTCCCCACCAGCCAAGCACCAGGGCATTACCGATCCCGAATTGATTCAACGCATGCGGTACGTTGACCTCGCTTGGAACGAAGGCTCCCGTGCGCGGTTCTTAAATCGCACGAAGATTGTTAAGTCAATTCGAAATACCCTGGACTCCCACGGCTTTTGCGAGATAGAAGGGCCCACGTTGCACTCGATCGCAGGTGGCGCCGCGGCACGCCCCTTTACGACTCACCACAATGCGCTCGATATGGATCTGTTTATGCGGATCGCATTGGAACTCCACCTGAAGAGATTAATGGTCGGTGGAATGGAACGAGTGTACGAACTAGGACGCGTCTATCGAAATGAAGGCATCAGCCCCAAACACAATCCCGAGTTCACCATGCTCGAACTCTACCAAGCGTTCGGCAACTACGAATCGATGATGGATATCACCGAAGCTATCATCGCAAATGCATTGCTAGCAATTAATGCTGGTCCGATTGTGCCCTGGGATACTAGCGAAATCGATTTTTCAACGCCCTTCGCTCGCAGAACCTATGACGATTTATTTCGTGAACACACTGGCGTTGACCCCACTGACGCTAGTGCAGTAAAAGCCTTTGCCGAATCGTTAGGTTTGGAGACTGCTGGCAAGCACCCCGATGTCGTCAAGAACGAGGTTTTCGAAGCCAAGGTCGAAGACGCTTTAGTGGGTCCAGTGTTTGTCATTGATTATCCAGCCAGTATTTGTCCATTAACCAAACGAAAAGCCGACAACCCAGAGATTGCTGAGCGGTTTGAGTTGTTCATTCACGGCATGGAGATTGCCAATGCCTACACGGAATTGAACGACCCCGACTTGCAACAAAAACTCTTCGAAACACAACTCGAAGGGATGCCCGAAGAGGATTCGATGGCCCGCATGGATCACGATTTTGTTCGTGCATTGCGGAATGGAATGCCGCCTGCGGGTGGACTGGGAGTCGGAATTGATCGTTTGATTATGTTAATGACCAATCGACAATCGATTCGTGATGTAATTCTGTTTCCGTTACTGCGTGAAGCGTAGTTCGCGGAATTGGGTTGCCCGAGAGCCAAGTATTCAGCCGACCACCTCGGCTGAAGCTTAATCTTGATCAAGGAAGATCAGGAAAACTTACAGCAAAGGAATGCCGTGTATCGATTTTTGCTCGCGTGGAGATATCTACGGACGCGTTTCATCGCCGTCGCATCGATCGTCAGTGTGACTCTGGGTGTTGCCACGTTGATCGTTGTGAACGCTGTCATGGCAGGTTTTGTGGACCAGATGCATGACCGCCTGCACGGTATCTTGTCAGATATCGAAGTAGCCAGCCCCGGTTTAGGCGAGATACCGGAAGTCAATTGGCACCTCAATAAAATTCGCGAAATTGCCGGCGATGATTTGGAAGCTGTCACGGCGGTCGTCCGTGTTCCGGCACTCCTCCAATTCAATTACGGCGGACGTCCGATGACGCATCAAGTTATGCTGATTGGCATCGACGACGAGACTTTTGGAACAGTGACGGATTTCCAGCCTTATCTGACCAATGCCCTGAACCAAGAAAAACCTTCCTTTGAGTTACGCAACGAAGGTTATGACAGCGAACTGGGCGATGCCGGATGGAGTTACCGAAAAAAGCAAGCTCTGCTTGATAGAAACTACCAACTGCAAATACAACGATTGCAGGAGGAGCGTCAGCAATACCCGACTCCTATGAACGAGGTGGCTCAGGCACTTAACGAGGAAGATGCTGAGACCAAGCAAATGCCTCCGCTCCCATCTGAGCCTCCCAGTATTCCCCCAGAAGGCATTGACGAATCGATTGCCCAATCATCGGATTCGGTGCTCCAAGCGATCGATCCCTCCGTCGCCCATCGGCCACCTGTGAGCGCCGAAGACGTGTTTAATCCGGAACGCGATCAATACGCGGGGATCATTTTAGGAAAAGGGATATCGCATCGGATGATTCCCAAATCCCATCATGGCCCTGCTCACGATCTGTATCTATTGCGACCAGGCGACGACGTTCACATAACGCTTCCCACGGCCGGCAATAACCCATCGCCGATCATGGAGAATTGCACTGTCGTTGACTTCTACAGCTCGAACATGCACGAGTACGACAGCTCCTTTGCATTTATGCCAATTAGCCACCTGCAAAAAATTCGTGGCATGATCGATCCCTACCGAGGCACAGCCAGTGCGTCCGCCATCCAAATAAAATTGAAACCGGGATCTGACTTGAACGCCATGCGTGATCGTCTGATTGCCTTTTTCCCGGCCGACATGCCTTATGTAATCCAAACTTGGCAAGACACGCAACGCCCCCTGCTGAACGCCGTCAACCTAGAATTAACGATTTTGAATATCTTGCTCTTCCTGATTATTGGTGTTGCCGGATTTGGAATCCTCGCGACGTTCTTCATGATCGTGGTTGAGAAGACCAGAGATATCGGTATTTTGAAATCCTTGGGTGCAACGGGTCGCGGAGTGATGACCATCTTCTTGGGGTACGGACTTTCCCTAGGAACCGTCGGCACTGGCGTGGGCATCGTCCTAGGACTGTTATTCGTTTGGAAGATTAATGAAATCGCCGATGTAATTCAAAAAATCACGGGGACCCAAGTATACGACCCCATGATTTACTTTTTCGATAAGATTCCCACTATCGTCAGCCCTTGGATGGTCGGTTGGGTAGCGGTGGGAGCTATCACCATTGCCGTACTGGCCAGCGTTCTCCCAGCCATTCGAGCCGCTCGCTTACACCCCGTTGAGGCGCTTCGCTATGAATAGTTCTGCTCAGAAACTGGATGCCCCCATCTCGGTTTCCAACGAATCGGGACATCAACCTACTCAATTGCGAGTTAAACAACCGATTGCCATATCGGCGAGTAATCTCCATAAAACGTATCGCACCGGTAACGTGGAGGTACCCGTTTTACGAGGTGTCGATATCTCCATCGTCGAAGGAGAATTTGCAGCCATCATCGGCCAAAGCGGTTCTGGTAAAAGCACCTTGTTGCACTTGCTGGGCACGCTCGATAAACCGGACCAAGGTGAAATTTTCATCGGGCAGCAATGCGTCAACTCGATGAAATCAGTCGCAAGGGATCGTTTGCGAAATCATGAAATTGGTCTGATCTTTCAGTTTTATCATCTACTTCCCGAGCTCAGTGCCTTGGAAAATGTAATGATTCCCCAGATGATTGGGGACGGTCTGTTCAGCTACATGAGAAATCGCCGTGCTTACAAGCAGCGTGCGAAAGAACTGCTGGAAAAAGTCGGATTGGGACATCGCTACCAACACAAACCCAGTCAAATGTCAGGTGGAGAGATGCAACGCACTGCCATCGCCCGCGCTTTAATGGCCCGCCCAAGCCTGCTACT